>JAUNRD010000112.1 GCA_030535815.1 Clostridia bacterium | reverse complement strand
TCGGAGCGACTGTTATCTGGGATAAGTCGGAGCAGAAAGTGACCATTACTGTTAAGTTTCCTGCTTGATTAAAAAACTTCGTGTGTAAGCGGGAAAACAAATGCACAGACGTCTGGATTGTCTTGCAAGCGACCTTTTGAATCAAAAAATCAAGAGGTCGCTTTTGTGTAAGTCTTGTCGTGTTTGTCTATTTAAAAAAATATAAGTATATGTTATGATTAGGCTAGAATAATGAAGAAAAACATTTTGGAGGATTTATATGAAAAAAGTGCGTCTTGATGAACTTAAGGCTTTCTCCGTAAAGGCACTCGTTAAAGTGGGAGTAAGTGAAGAAAATGCAGAAATTATAGCCGATGTTTTAATGACAACTGATACTTTCGGTGTTTTAACACACGGGACAAAAAATCTGGGGCAGTATATAGATAAAATGAAGGCGGGCGGATTAGATGCTGAAGCCGAGCCATCAATAGTAAGAGAAGGTCCTGCCTGGGCAATTATAAACGGAAACAAGGCGGCAGGTATGGTGTCCGGCTACAAGGCGATGAAAACGGCAATTGCAAAAGCTAAAAACTGCGGTATTGCCTATGTCGGCGTTAAAAACAGCTGTCACTTCGGTGCGGCAGGATTTTATGCAAATTTAGCCGCAAAGGAAGGGCTTATCGGTATATCTATGAGTAATGCCGACCCCGTTATTGCGGTTCCCGGCGGAAGCAAAAAAGCAATCGGTACAAATCCCTTTTCTTTTGCAGCTCCCACGGGTGACGGAAAGAGCGTGTTTTTAGATATTGCATTAAGTAATGTTGCGGCACTCAAAGTCATTATGGCGCAGGAAAAGAATGAAGAAATTCCCGATACCTGGCTGGTTGATGAAGAGGGCGTTCCTACGAAGGATGCCTTCAAATTCCCGAAAAATGCAAGCCTTCAGCCCATGGGTGCACACAAGGGCTACGGCCTTGCGGTATTGGTTGAAATCCTTGCCTCTGTCATAACCGGTGCGGGTATGCTTTCTGAAATTGCAAGCTGGAATTTAGACCTTGCATCCACCAACAATGCAGGTCACGCATTTATCGCAGTTGATGTTGCCCAGATGCTCGGAACAGATGAATTTAACGCGAGAATGAAGCAAATTTCCGACGAGCTTCGAAACGGTCCCAAGGCAAAGGGCGCAACAAGAATATTTATGCCCGGCGAAATGGAATGGGAAAAGAGAGAGTGCGCCCTTGCTTCGGGTGAAATAGAAATTACCGATGCAATGGTAGGTGCGCTTACAAAGCTTTCTTCCGATACGGGCGTGGAAATTAACATTTACGAATAATTAAATTTAATATAAGAATGGAGAATTATCATGGATAAAACAATGTACGGCATAATCAAAACAACAGCAATCTGCCCCATTATGGTGGCACCCGATCCCGATTTTGCAGCCGATGCGGCAAAGGCAATTGCAGAGGGCGGTCTTCCCGTTTGTGAAGTTCTTCTTCACAGAGACGAGCATTCTGTTACAAGAATAAAGAACATCGCTAAAAATGCCCCCGAGGTAATTGTCGGTGCAGGTACTGTTATATCTTTAAGAGATGCCCAGGAGGCATTAGACGCCGGCGCAAAATTCTGCGTGGCACCCGGCTTTGTTCCCGAGGTTGTTGAATTTTGCTTAAAGAACAACTTATCCATCCTTCCCGGATGCACAACAGCTTCCGAAATTTCAATGGCACTTAACTACGGAATAAACATATTAAAGTTCTTCCCGGTATATCAGATGGGCGGAGTAGACACCCTTTCCCAGTACTATTACGGCCCCTTCGGTAAGGTTGAATGGGTTGTAACCGGCGGTCTTAACGGTAAGAACTATTTAGACCTCATCAAGTTCAACAGCGTGCTTGCGGCAGGCGGCGACTGGATGTTTGCCGAAAACAATGCGATCAACGATAAAAACTACGATGCAATCGTTGAAAATATGAGAAGAACTATAAAGGATTCTCTCGCTGCAAGAGCGAAATAAGAAAGTGGGGCTTTTTATGAGTTGCTCATTTGATTTTAAGGGTAAAACCGTTCTGATAACAGGTGCCGAGCGGGGAATTGGTCTTGAAATTGCAAAGGGCTTTGCAAAAAGTGGCGCAAATATTGTTATCGCAGGCATTATGGATGAGGAATTTCCCAATGCCGAAAAGGAAATAACAGCCCTTGGTGCAGAATGCTTTTGCATCCATACCGATGTGGCGGATGAAGAATCCGTTATAAATGCAGTAGAAAGCGCCTGGGACAGGTTTACAAAAATTGATATCCTCGTAAATAATGCGGGGATCAACAAGCTTGCACCGGCAGAGGAGATGCCTCTTTCTACCTGGCAGAGAATTATGGATGTAAACCTTACGGGTACATTTTTAATGTGCCGCGAGGTGGGACGTAGGATGCTTTCTGCGGGCGGCGGAAACATAGTTAACGTTGCCTCTATGTCGGGACTTATCGTAAATCCCCTTCCGCAGACACAGTGCGCATACAACAGCTCCAAGGCGGGAGTTATTATGCTTACAAAGGTGCTTGCCAACGAATGGGCAGAGCGCGGTATAAGAGTAAATGCCATTGCCCCCGGCTTTACGGAAACACCCCTTACTGCAAAGAGACTTTCCGTGCCCGACGATCCTGCAGTTAAAAAATGGATTGGCGGAACACCTATGGGACGTGTGGCAAAGCCTTCCGAAATGGTGGGCCTTGTATTATACTTTGCAAGCGACTTATCCACCTTTACAACAGGCACCTGCGTGCCCGTTGACGGCGGATATACAGTATTATAAGGAGAATAAAAATGAAAAGCGTAAAAGATACTTTCAAAATATATAACGGTGTTGAAATTCCCTGCATGGGACTCGGCACCTGGCAGTCCCCCGACGAAACGGCAAAAAATGCTGTCCTTGCCGCACTTTCCCACGACTATCGCCTTATTGATACGGCCGCGGCTTACGGCAACGAAAAGGGCGTAGGCGAGGGAATCAAGGCAAGCGGACTTAAGCGAGAAGAAATTTTTGTTACCAGCAAGCTCCGTAACGCTGATCACGGCTACAAGTCAACAATGGAGGCTTTCGACCTTACAATGGAAAAGCTTGGTCTTGAATACCTGGACCTTTATCTTATCCACTGGCCCAACCCCATTCAGTACAGAACTCACTGGGAAGAGGCAACGGCCGGAACCTGGAAGGCCTTTGAGGAGCTTTACGAACAGGGAAAAATCAAGGCGATCGGCATAAGTAACTTCCTTCCTCATCACATTGAAACACTTATGAAAACCGCAAAAATAAAGCCTATGGTAAATCAGCTTAAGCTTTGCCCCGGCGTAACCCAGGATGAAACCGTTGACTATTGCAAAAAGCAGGGTATAGTGGTTGAAGCATACAGCCCTTTCGGAACCGGTATGATATTCGGAAACGAGGATATGAAAAAGCTTTCCGCAAAATACGGAAAAACCGTTGGTCAGCTTTGCCTTCGCTGGTGCTTGGATAAGGATTTTGTTTCCCTTCCCAAGTCGGCAAATCCCATGAGAATAAGGGAAAATGCAGAAATATTTGACTTTGAGCTTTCAAAGGAAGATGTTGACCTTATATCAAATCTTAAGGGCGTTTGCGGAGAAGCTCCCGACCCCGATAATATAATGTTTTAAGAGTTGATTTTATGAGAATTAAAAATAAGGATGTCTTATCCTCCCACGGTAATACCGAGGGAAGAAAAATCGTAAGTGAGCTTCTTGATGCAGGGCTTGACTCCATCGACCCTTACTTAAGGGTAAAAAAGCTTATGGAGATAAAAGAGGGGAATTTAATCTTTCATACAAAGGGCTTTGAAATGAAGGAGGATCCCCATTCCGGTGCACTTTCCTACAAGCTTTCTGATTTTGACAGAATATTTGTAATCGGTGCGGCAAAGGGAATTCAGAGAGCCGCCCTTGCGATAGAAGAGGTGCTGGGAGATTATCTTACAAAAGGTCACGTCATAGGAAAGCACGGGGAAGATATTATTTGCAAAAAAATCGGCGTAACCTTGGCAGGTCATCCGGTTCCCGACGAATACTGCATTGAAGGCTGCAGAAAAATTGAAGAAATGCTTTCTGATGTTACGGAGAAAGACCTTGTCTTAACCGTTTTTGGCTCGGGCTGCGGCTCCCTTTTCACCTATCCTGCTGAGGGGATAAGTATGGAAGATATTTCAAGGTTTACCCATATGATGCAGATTGAAAAGGGTGTTCCCACCAGCGATTTAAATCAGATAAGAACCCATATTGACCGCTTTAAGGGCGGCAGAATAACGAGGATGATAAAAAAGGCCACCATAGTAAATATGGTAACGGCGGACCCTTCCAAAATGTCAACCCCGGTTTTAAGGGTAAACTATTTTGAAATGCTCCGTCATAACACCTTTTTCCCTACGGTTGCAACGGCATCAACCTATAAAGACTGCCTTGACATCATAAAAAAGTGGGATGCCTGGGATGAAACCCCCGAGTCTATAAAAAACCACCTTTTAGCGGGCGGAAACCACAACGAAAATATGTCGGTGGAGGAATATGAAAGCTTTAACGCAAGATTTTTCGGTCTTGTTTTTAAGGATTCCACCATTTATCCCGCGGTGAGGGAAAGGGCAAAGGAGATGGGACTTCCTTGCATAATGCTTTCAGAATATATGGAAGCGGAGGCAAGGGAAGCAGGCTTTGTGGACGGAAATTTAGCCCTTTGCTGTGAAAGGCTGGGCGAACCCTTCCGTGGTCCCGTTGTACTTATGTCATCGGGCGAAAATGTGGTAACCGTTGGCAAGGAAAGCGGCATCGGCGGAAGAAATCAGGAATATGCCATCGGCGCGGCAATGAAAATTGCAGGAAGCAAAAAGGTCGTAATCGGCGCTGTTGATACAGACGGTACCGACGGCCCCGGCGGCTTTTCATATCCGGGTGCGCCTGAATGCCTGTCCGGAGCCGTGGTTGACGGCTATACCTTAGAAGAAGCGAAAAACGAAGGAATCAATCTCTGGGATGCGCTTAAAACCCACGGAACAAGCGAGCCCTTGTGGAGACTTGATTCCGGCGTATGGGCAGAAAAGAGCATTTCGGCTCTTGATCTCAGAATAATTTTGATTGGAGAATAAATATGTACGGTACAATTATTAAATCTGTAAGGGCACACCAGGTTTATACAAACCGCGGAAAGCCCGGTGTTGAAGTAATAGTAACCACAGAAAACGGAAGCGAAGGAAGGGCAATGTGTACCTCGGGCGTATCGATCGGTACTCACGAGGTTGACTTTACCTTTGACGGCGGCACAAAGTTTGGCGGCAAAGGCGTAACCGGTGCGGCTAAAAGGGTTGAAGAGGTAATTGCTCCCGTAATTATCGGAATGGATTCAGCCCGTCAGGCAGAGGTTGATGCGGCAATCCTCGGAATATGCCCCGATGCAAAAATCCGCCTTGGCGGAAACGCGGTTGCGGCAACAAGTGCGGCGGTGCTTAAAGCAGGTGCAGCATCTCTCGGCATTCCATTATACCGTCATATCGGCGGTGCAGGTGCAATGTATCTTCCGGTTCCCGGTGTTGCAATGGCGGCAGGGGATGAGCGCTACGGCGGAGGAATCACCACTCCCGGAGGAAAGCCCACAATGTCAATTATGGCATACGGCTTTGACAGGTTTTCCGATGCATCTTATGCCTGCTGGGAAATTCACACACGCTGGGCGGAAAAAATGAAAAAGCTTTTCGGCGGTCTTCCAAATATCCGCGACTTTATCTCCATTCCTGCGGGAATTTTCAAAAGCGACAAGGAAATCTGGGAGGAAATGCTGAAAACCGTTATTGAAGCAGGCTACGAAGGCAAAATCGGCTTCCAGATGGACGTTGCCACAGATACATATCACAACAAGGAAGACGATAAGTACTACGGTCTTTTCGATAAGGAACCCAAGACCAAGGAACAGCTTTACGACTTCTACATGCAGATTATAAAGGACTATCCCTTTGTTATAATTGAAGACCCCTTCAATGAGGACGACTATGATACAACTGCCGCATTTACAAAGGACAGCGGAATTCAGATAGTAGGGGACGACCTTTTTACCACCAACCCCGAAAGAGTGGCTCACGGAATAAAGAAGGGCGCGGCAAATACCGTTCTTCTTAAGGTTAATCAGGTGGGCTCCATTTCCGAGGCTCTTGAGATGATACAGTATGCCTATAAGTTCGGCTACGGAATTATGCCGTCCGACAGCCGCGGCGAGGGCGAATCCATTGCAGACTATGCAGTAGGTATAAATGCAGGCTCAATCCGTGAAAGTGCCATTGGCGCAAGAGGAAACCGCTTCCTTGAAATCGAGGAAGAGCTTGGGGCATCTGCAAAATTCATCGGTGCACGCGGTCTTAAGGGAGAAAGAAACCAAAAGCGTGCCGACGGATTATTATAAGGAGGTAGCTTATGTTT
>JAUNRD010000111.1 GCA_030535815.1 Clostridia bacterium | reverse complement strand
AGCTTATGTTTAAACAGTATATAAACGGAAAACTTGTTGACGGTAAGGGCAGGGAAATGCCTGTATATAATCCTGCAACGGGAAAGGTAATTGACTCTGTGGGCTGCGCAGATGCAACGCAAACGAAGGAAGCACTCATAGCGGCTGCAGAAGCTTTTAAAACCTGGTCAAAAACAAGTGTAAATGAAAGAGCAGCATGGCTTTACAAGCTTAAGGAAGCCTGCACTGCTGAAAGAGATTATTTAATCGAGCTTGTCTCATCAGAATCCGGAAGACCGTATACAGCTGCCTGCGGCGATGTTGACTGGCTCCTTACAAGCCTTTCCTTCTATGCAGAGGAAGCAAAGAGAATTGAAGGCGAAGTAATTCCCCCCTTAAGCGTAGGCGGAAAGCTTAACTATCAGATAATTACAAAACAGCCCGTGGGTGTAACCGTTGGTCACCTTGCCTGGAACTATCCTTTAGGCAATGCCAGCATAAAGCTTGCGCCTGCCATCGCATCAGGCTGTACCTGTATTATAAAGCCTTCTTCAGAAACACCCCTTGCAACACTTTATGTGGGCGTTATCGCAGAAAAGATAGGCTTCCCCAAGGGCGTATTAAACATTCTTTCGGGCCCCTCTTCAGAGGTTGCAAAAACCCTTAACGAAAGCACCATTCCGAGACTTATTTCATTAATAGGCTCCTACGAAACAGGACTTAAGCTGATGGAGCAGGGCGTAACAAGCTTAAAGAAATATTCTCTCGAGCTTGGCGGAAACGCTCCCGTTGTGGTTATGCCCGATGCTGACCTTGACGAAACAGCGGCAAACATTGTTGCAAAGAAGGTTGGCTTTGCAGGACAGACCTGCGTTAACTATAACAGAATTTACATCCACGAAAGCATTTATGATGTAATGTGCGAAAAGGTTAAAACCGAGCTTTCAAAGGTTAAGCTTGGTTCCTGGAAGGACGAGGGTTATATTATGGGTCCCGTAATAAACAACGAGGCAAGGGACAGAATGCTTTCCCTTATTGAGGATGCAAAGGAAAAGGGCGCAAAGCTTGTTATGGGCGGAGAAGTTCCCGAAGAATTTTCAGAAGGAAGCTTTATAACACCTGCGCTTCTTATTGATGTAACTGACGATATGCGCGTTTCAACCGAGGAAATCTTTGGTCCCATCATTCCTCTTCAGCCCTTTAAGACCCTGGATGAGGCAATTGAGAAGAGCAACAACACAATCTTTGGCTTGTCCGCTTATTTCTTCGGCCACAATGCAAAGGAAATGAGCAGATATTTTGAAAACGTTACCGCAGGCGAATTTTTCGTAAACGGCGGTATCGGAAGCGAATTTTCACCCCATTCCGGCGCAAAGCAGTCGGGTATCGGATGCGACAAGTCCAAACATTCATTGGAGGAATACTACGATATCAAGTTCCTGTCTATGATACCGTAAGCGAAAAGTGCAATTTTACTGTCGTTTTATCTATTGAAAACGGCGAATACCGACTGTATAATTATTTGGAGGGTTTATGAGTGAAAAGAAGTATGATCTGATAGGCTTCGGCGATCCCTTTTTGGACCTTGTATTAAAAATCGACAAGCTTCCGGAAACAAACACCAACTGCCGCATTAACAAATATGGCTTTCAGGGTGGCGGAAACGTGCCCACAGCCTGCGTCGCATCGGCAAGACTCGGTGCAAAAACGGCGTTAATCGGCTGTGTGGGTGATGATTTATTCGGGAAAGTGGGTCTTTCCGACCTTCAGTATAACAATGTTGATACATCGAAAATGAGCGTGCAGAAAGGGAAAAAGAGTAATTTTTCCATCTGTGTGACAGAAACAGCCGTAAACGGTAAGGAGTTTATCAGCACTCCCGGTGACTTTGAGGAAATCAAGGCAGGCGAGCTTGATGAAGAATTCTTCAAGTCCACCCGCATTATGCACGTGGCATTGATTACCGACGCTGTGGCAAAGGCGTGCGATATGGTTCGTTCCGCAGGCGGAAAAATAAGCGTTGACGCCAATTACTACCGTCCCTACACCTATGACTATTACGACAAAATCGACATTTTCATAGGCTCCGAAATGTACTATAATGCGTTTTGCGAGGATAAGAAATTAAATCCCGCGGATTTTAAGGAAAATATGAATCTCTTAAAGAGCTTCGGTCCCGAAATAGTAATCTTCACCTTCGGTGAGGATGGCTGCAGGGGCGTTTATGAGGATAAATATTTTGAAATTCCGGCGTTCTGCGTTGATGCGGTTGACACCACCGGTGCGGGTGATGTTTTCCACGGTGCCTTTGATGTATTCTATCTTAAGGGCTTCGATGTGGAAAAAGCGGCACTTTATGCATCGGGCGTATCTGCCATAAAATGCACACGCCCCGGCGGAAGAAGCGGAATCCCCACATTAAAAGTACTTGAAAAATTTATTGATAGTGGTATAATAGATTACAGCGAAATTGATGAAAGAGTAGCCCATTACGATAAAGGAATAACAATTTAGGAGGTATAATATGCTTGATTACAATGTAAAAATCGGACTTGTTCCCTTAAGACGTGACTGTACTCCCCGTCCCGGTATCTTTAACTGGGAGGTTGCAGAGGAGAGAGGAAGACAGACTGTTGCCTACATCAAGGAGCATTATGCCACAGAGCATATAAGCTTTGTTGACCTTAAGGGTGTTATCGACGTTGAAACACTCTGGTCTGAGAACGATGTTGAAAAGGTGGCAGAACACTTCAAGAAGGAAAAGGTTGACTCCATCGTATTAATCGCCGCAAACTTCGGTAATGAAGAGGCGGCAGGTGCCCTTGCGAAGGCAATGGGACTTCCCGTTATGCTCTGGGGTCCCCAGGATAACACCTTCTATGCCGACGGCGGAAGACATACAGACTCACAGTGCGGTCTTTTTGGCATAAGCAGACAGCTTTCCAGAAGAAATGTTAAGTTTACATATGTTGAAAACTGCCCTGTTGAATCGGAGATTTTTGCAACCGGTTTAAGAGAATTTGCACAGGTTACCTGCGCCGTTAAGTGCTTCAAGAGTATGAGAATCGGTCAGGTTGGTCTTCGTCCGAAGCCCTTCTGCTCCGTTATCTACAATGAAGGCGAGCTTATGGAAAAGTTCGACACACGTGTTATTCCCATTAACCTTGCCACATTCAAGGCTAAGTTTGACAAGATTATGGAAGAGCGCAAAGACGAGCTTAAAGCAGGCGCTGCAAAGATACGCGAAATGTATGAAATTGATGCTGATACAGAGCCTAACCTTGAAAAAATGTGGGCATTTGTATTGATTTACAAGGAGCTTTTTGAAGAGTTTAAGCTTGACGCAATTTCCGCAGAGTGCTGGACAGCAATGCAGCAGCTTTTAGGTGCAATGCCCTGCACATCCTACGGAATCTTGGCTGATATGGGCTATCTCATAAGCTGTGAAACAGATATGCACGCCGTAATGACTCAGGTGCTCTTAAAGGCACTTACCTTCGGTGAGGCTGTTCCCTTCCTGGGCGAATTTACAACAAGACACCCCGAAGACAGAAATATCGAGCTTTTATGGCACTGCGGTCCCTTCGGCTATTCGCTCCGCAGAAAGGACGAGCCCTGCTATTCCAAGAATATGAGAGAGTGGTTCCAGGTTAAGGAAGGACACTACACAGTTGCAAGACTTGATCAGGAGCACGGAAACTATTCCATCATCGTGGGCGAGTGCGACAGTGCAGAAGGTCCCTACACCTTCGGTACATATCTCTGGGCAAAGTTCAATAACCTTCCTCTCTGGGAGAGAAGACTTGTTGAAGGCCCCTACATCCACCACGTAACAGAAATCGAAGGAAGCCTTACAAAGGTACTTGTTGAAACTATGAAATACTTCCCCGATGTAAAGGTTGAAGTTATTGAATAAGGAGAAAAAATGAAATACACATTAAAAGAAATACTTGACCTGGCAGAAAAGGGCGGCTTTGCCGTTCCTGCCTTCAATGTATATAATCTTGAAACATTGATGGGTGTTGTAAACGCCGTAAAGGAAACCGGTGCTCCCGTTATCATTCAGATGTACAGCAGACTTTTCAATACCGGTACGGGAAAGTTTATGGCTCCCGTTATACTGGACGTTATGAACGATGTGAAAAGCCCCGTCTGCTTCCATCTTGACCACGGTGCAGGCCGTCCCGAATGCATAAGAGCTATGCGCTATGGTGCAACAGGCGTTATGATTGATGCATCCACTCTTCCCATCGACGAAAATATCGCCGAAACAAAAAAGACCGTGGATATCGCAAAGGAAGCTTCTGTAAGCGTTGAGGGCGAGCTTGGTCACATCGGCTCTACGAAGGACGAGGTGTGGGACTCCTACACAACGGTAGAGGATGCCGTAAGATATGTTGATGAAACAGGCGTTGACGCTCTTGCAATTATGGTTGGTACAGCTCACGGAAAGTATGCCAAGGCTCCCGTTCTTGCAATTGAAAGAATTGCAGAAATACATGAAAATACAAAGGCGCACCTTGTTCTTCACGGCGGATCCGGCGTTCCCGACGATCAGATAAAAGCGGCAATTGATGCAGGTATCAGAAAGATTAATTTCGGTACAGATGTTTGCTGTTCCTTCATTGAAGCATATAAGGGACTTGATCCTTATTCTGCTCCTCTTGACGTTGTTATGGCAAAGGCAAGCGAAGCGGTAAAGGAATTTGCAATTGAAAAAATTAAGTTACTTGGAGCGTGTAAGTGATGCTTGAAAAATTAAAAAAGGCAAATAAGGATATTGAAATTTTATCCGTTTTCGACGATGCATTTAAAATTTACGGTGAAGTGCTTAAGTACGACACCGCAGAAATCGTGGCAGAAGGAAAAAAGCTCGAAATGCCGGAGGCTGTTATCTACAAGCCTTCCCTGGATGCATTTGAAAAGCTTTCCGTTACAAAGGAAATTGCCAAAAATGTTTACGGCTATCTTCCCATGCAGGCAGGCGTTTGCTATGGCCACGCAAGTATGATGAATGCAACCGAATGGCACACCGCAACGGAAATCAATATCGCAATCACCGATATGATTTTGATTTTAGGTAACAGATGGGATATTGTTGATAACAAAATCGATTCATCCGCCTTCAAGGCATTTTTCGTGCCGGAAGGAACCGTGGTTGAGCTTTATGCAACAACACTTCACTATTGCCCCAGCCAGGTAAGCGATGCAGGCTTTATCTGTGCAGTATTCCTCCCCGAAGGGACAAATACAGCTCTTACGGAAGAGCCCGTTGATAAGCGCATTACCGCTAAAAATAAATGGCTTCTTGCTCACGTAGATAACGAAGCAAAGATAAAGCAGGGCGCCGTTCCCGGAATTACCGGAATCAATTACGAAATTAAATACTGATAAAAACGCTCCGTGCATCCACGGAGCGTTTTTTTACTTGCTTTATCCAAGGGTTTTTGTTATAATATAAAAAAGCTTAAGGAAAGAAGGTGAGGGTTTGAAGGCGGAAAGAAACAAAACAATTGAGCTTACAAAAGAAGAAGAAAAAGAGCTTCTTTTAAGGACAATAAGGGTAAATACCCCTGTCACAAAGGAAGAAGTTATTGATAAAACCGTCCTTGGGGACAGTTTGGCTGTGATGAAAAATTTGCCCCACGGCTTTGCCGACCTTATAATTGTCGACCCTCCCTACAATCTTTTCAAGGATTTTGGCGGAAGCAAATTTAAAAAAAGCAGCAGCATTGAATATGAAAAATATACCAGAGAATGGATAGAAGCACTTTTTCCGCTGCTCTCTGACAGAGGAAGCATATATGTCTGCTGTGACTGGGAATCGGGAATGGTGATAGGAAACGTGATGAGGGAATATTTCAACTTGAAAAACCGCATCACCTGGCAGAGAGAAAAGGGAAGAGGAGCTCTTAGTAATTGGAAAAACGGCATGGAGGATATATGGTTTGCCACAAAGGGAGAAGACTACACCTTTAACCTTGATGCCGTAAAGCAGAGAAGAAGAGTTGTTGCCCCCTACAAGGTGGACGGAAAGCCCAAGGACTGGGAAGAAACCGCAGACGGGAATTTCAGAAACACCTGTCCTTCCAATTTCTGGGACGATATTTCAATTCCCTACTGGTCGATGCCTGAAAACACGCCGCACCCCACCCAAAAGCCCGAAAAGCTCCTTGCAAAGCTGATTCTTGCAAGCTCAAATGAGGGTGATACGGTGTTTGACCCCTTCCTTGGCTCAGGCTCGACAAGCGTAACGGCTAAAAAGCTTGGCCGTCATTATGTGGGAATTGAGCAGAACGAAGGCTACTGTGCCTTAGCTGAAAAGCGCCTTTTAATGGCGGATACGGATAAATCCATTCAGGGTTATTCGGATGGCGTGTTCTGGGAAAGAAACACAAGCATTTTGCAGAAGAAATATAAATAAGGAGTCGCTTCGGCGGTACTTATTAGGGAGAAGCCGGTTTTGGCTTGTTATTTTCCGCTGATA
>JAUNRD010000110.1 GCA_030535815.1 Clostridia bacterium | reverse complement strand
GTAAACGCCCGTCCGCCATCAGATTATAGTCATAAGCACCGTGCACTTCCTCTGAAGCCCATGAATCTACCCTCGCTGCTATAAGCTGACCACCTGACTGATATTGCCACATCCAGTCATAATCAAACTCATTTCCTGTGTTATCAATAAACACAATTGTTCCGTCGATAATGGCGGCGTTCCATGCGTGTGGCGTCCCACTTGCTGTGTTTCCTGTAATATACATTGTAGGAATGTCAAGATAGCTGAGCATAATATCAGTAAGACTGGCATACGCTGCACATACACCCGTCCCTTCCCTGAAAGCCGCAACTCCGCTCTGGTCGTGCTCACTGTGCTTATATTTTATATTCCTTGATATCCATTCCGATACAAGCTTTGCCTGCTTATATTTATCCGTTTCTCCTGCCACAATTTCCATAGTTTTCGCATATATGTCAGGATATTCAGGCTCTGTCTTCTTTTCTTCGTAATATTCGACATGAAGGTTTATTATATCAAAATGATTCCGTATTGTTTCCTGAAACTTCTCTTTTTCATGCAGAACATAATGTTTGTTATTATTATCAATCATCCACACTGCGCCATCCACGGCAGCTGCATAAAATTTGACATTATTACCATAGCAATAACCCGCATTCCACTTCCAGAGTGTGCCGTCTTCCTTAAGGACAAGAGGTCCTCCGACAGTATTATGTACCGATTTAACCGCCCCAATCATAACACTTTCCATATCTTTTTCGCCGGTGCTGTCACCGTAAACAACAGTGCCGTCAGCTTTTCTGAATGCGAAACTTAAGAAATAATTGACATAGCTTGCAGTCATTTCAGTAACATCTTCTGCCAGAACGGTTGTTCCCGGAATAAGAGCATCAAGATTATTATACCTACCGTAATAATATTCTTCAACATCTCCGTTTTCTTTGTGCACCAGAATAATATATGCAGGAGCCGTCTTGCTTGCTCTGACACTTTCTTTTATCGAAAGCTCTTTTTTCTTTTTTCCAACACTTCTGATTCCAAAATTGTTGAAAACCATCTTAATATTTACTGCATTATCAGTGATTAAAACAGAATTACCGTTTTTTACATTGTACACATATGCTTTTCCTGCATTATCTACATAGGCAACTCTTCCGTCGTCCATTGAAGCTGCCATAACATTTTCAATCCCGATTTTTTCAGGCTTTAATGTCTTCTCTCCTCCGAAGCACCATACACTTCCGTCTTTTTTTACAACAAGAGTGGTAACTTTCGATGGATATGCCTTTGCCACATCCTCCATTACCTTTACCGGAGCATTTAATCTTCTGCGTTCAAGGCCTATCCCAAGCTGTCCCTGCTCGTTATTTCCCCACATCCAGAGAGAACCGTCCTCTCTTATTCCGGCAAAATATCCGTCACCGCTTTGTAAATCAACCCATTCAGCCTGATTAAGGAAGGTATATTCCCTATCAATACAATCAATTGTTTCCGTCTTCTTAGCCGGATATCCGAATGCCGTAATCTGCGACAACACCATGATGCATACCAAAGTTAAAGTAAATATTTTTTTCATAAAGTTCTCCTTATACTACGGCATTGATAAATCCGAAATGTGTAAGCACCGTAACCCATAAAAATACGGTAAGCACTGAAATTGCCGTGCCGAACACAACCAAATGCCCTGCCAGATGCTCATCCGCTCCCATCTGCTGTGCCATGGTATAGCTTGACACCGCCGAGGGAGATGCATACATCGCAAGAAGTATGGCAAGCTCACGGTCGCGGAATCCAAGGATAATGCCTGCCGTAATGAATAAAAGGGGCGAAAGCACCAGCTTTCCCGCAATTCCCCATACTATGTACGAAACATTCCCTTTAACCGATGAAAAATCAAGAGATGCTCCAAGTGCAATGAGCGCAAGAGGTGTTGCAATGGAAGCAACCGACTTTACGGCAGAATATGCCGCACCGGGAATGATCAGTCCCGCCTGCTTTAAGAAAAGCCCCAGAAAGCCACAGACAGAGCCTATTATAAGCGGATTTTTTACAATATTCAACACTATCTTTTTCGCATCAGACTTCTTACCGCTTAAGGATTCAAGGCATATTACCGCAAGGACATTATATACCGGCACGATTATGGCAACCATAACCGCCGCCTTACCTGAAAGTGAACCGTCGGTAAATAAGCTTTCCGCAACGGGCACACCGAAAATAAGGAAGTTGCTCCGGAATATTCCCTGAATTAAAACTCCCACACTTTCTCTCTTTTTGCAAAACAGATTGACAAAAAGAAGAAGCAGCAAAAAGCAGCAAAGAACGCTTAATATCCCGTAGGTTATCAGTTTTTTATCAAAAACTTCCGAAAACTCCGACTCGTAAACACTTTTAAAAATGCTTACAGGGAGGAATATATCAAAAATAATTTTATTGAGTTTTTTTGCCAGTGGCGCATCCATCATATTTATTTTTCTCAGGAAAAAGCCCAATGCCAGAAGCACAAATATAGGAAAAACAAGATTAAAGGCCAAAACAAAGCTATCCGTAAAAATCACTCCTTAAAGAAATAAAAGGCAAAACCTTTCGGTTTTACCTTTCAAGTATAGCACAATATTTCCATCTTCGTCAAGTCAGTCATATATTTTTGTATCCCAGAGCCATATTCCCTGACCTTCAGGAAGTGTAAACACCGTAACAAGACCATTTAAATATTTCTCAATTCTACGGATATTACTTCTTCTGTTTCCGTAAAGCCGTGACATATATTTTTCCTCGCACTTTATGGAAAGCTGATCGGGCTTTTCATCATCGATGTATTTTATTACTCTGTCAAAAATAACTCTGCTTTGAACCATTTCTCCGAATGCAGGATGAAAAGGCCCTGCGACAAAGCCTTCCGTAAGGCTGTCCGATGGCTGAAGCCCCGTTCTTATAACACGGATATCAGCCTTTTCAAACCGTTCTGTAAGTTTTGCCGCAAGACAAACTGCTTCCTCTACCGAAGCAGGAGTATACTCTCCCCCTTCATACATATCCGAAAGGTATGTATCCTTAAGAACTAACGTGGGATAAATCCTCACTTCCGAGGGTTTAAGTGCGATAAAGTCCTCGCAGGTTTTAATATCCTTTTCTTCATCAGAAAGCGGCAGATGTGTCATCATCTGAAGCCCTAAATTGATTCCGCTTTCCTTTATAAGGCGGGATGCCTTTTTTATATCTTCTGCCGTATGCCCTCTTCTTGCGGCTTTAAGAACCGCCTCATCTGTTGACTGAGCCCCCAGCTCCACGGTGGTGACACCGTATTTAAGAAGATTTTCTATTATTTCCTCATTGATATAATCAGGCCTTGTGGAAAGACGGATTCCTTTTATTTTCTCCCCGTCCACAAACTTTTTCGCCGCTCCCAGAAGTTCATTCTGAAGAGACATATCAATTCCCGTAAAGCTTCCTCCGAAAAAGGCAATTTCCGCCTCTCCCTTGATATATGAAAGCCACTCATTAACGGTAGACTCCACATCCTTTGCCGAAACATCTCCGCTTTTACCCGTAATCCTCTTCTGATTGCAGAAGATACAGTCGTTGGGACAGCCCTTATGGGAAACGAAAATCGGAATGTTTGCCTTACTCATAAGATATCCTCCAGAGCTGCTTTTGCAGCACGCTGCTCAGCCTCTTTCTTACTTCCTTTTCCTATCACCTTATCTCCGCTTAAAACCTCATAGGAAAACATTTTCATATGCGCCGGACCGCTTTCATCCACTAAACGGTAGCTTATTGCCTCAAGCGCACCGCTTTGCGCTATTTCCTGAAGCTGGGTTTTATAATCCTTGAAAGCCTTTCCAGATACTGCCTTGTCAATTACAAATTTCACATTTGTCATTATCCATTTTTTTGCTTCTTCTATACCGGAATCGAGAAAAATAGCGGCGATGGTAGCCTCAACTATATCGGCAAGAATGGAGATGCGTTCCCTTCCGCCGGTTGCCTCTTCGCCTTTATTGAGAAACAAAAATTTCCCCAGAGAAAGACCGGACGCAACTTCATAAAGTGAGCGCTCACAAACAGCGGCCGCTCTCACCTTGGTAAGCTCGCCCTCAGGCATATCGGGAAAATTCTCATAAAGATATTCACTTACAACTAAAGACAAAATGCTGTCGCCTAAAAATTCCAGTCTTTCATAGCTTCTTACGCCAAATTCGTTGGCGTAAGAACTATGAGTAAGAGCTTCTTTTGCAAGAAGCTCATTTTTAAAAGTATATCCTACGGCTTTATAAAAACCGTTCATATTCTATCCCTCACTTCAGGAGTTCTGTCTGATATATTCCAGAGCATCGCCCACTGTTTTGATAGACTCTGCATCTTCGTCTTCAATTTCCATATCAAACTCTTCTTCCATAGCCATGATGAGCTCTATAAGATCCATGGAGTCACCAAGCTCTTTGAATGCAGTTTCCTCTGTAACAGAGTCCGCATCAATACCGAACTGCTCCGCAATAATGTCTTTCATCTTTTCAAATTCCATAATCTTCTTCCTTTCGTTTTTGTAGATAGTATATGCTATAATACAGAAAAAATCAATAGGTTTTTTCAACAAAATTTCTTTCGTTTGCAAATTTATTGTATTTTTTATGCGAAAACTGCATTATTTCATATCAATAAGAGCTTCTTTAAGCTTTTCAACCGCTTTTTTCTCAATCCTTGACACATAGCTTCTGGATATATTCAAAAGCTTCGCAATCTTTCTCTGCGGAACACATTTTCCGTCTTTTAGCCCATAACGCATTTCTATTATTATCCGCTCTCTTTCATCAAGACTCCCTCTTATAGTTCTGTATAACTTTTTAACATTCTGCTTTCTTTCATAATCAACCTCTATTTCTTCCTTCTCGGACGGAATCACATCCATAAGTGTAACCTCATTTCCTTCCTTATCGCTCCCTATGCTCTCTGATAGCGAAACCTCCGTGGGAAGATGCTTTTTCGCTCTTAAAACCATGAGTATTTCATTATGAATACATTTTGCAACATACGTTGAAAGTCTGGTATTTTTATCCGTAGTAAAAGTATTTATTCCCTTTATAAGCCCGATAGTACCTATGGACAAAAGATCGTCCGCCTCGTCCTGGCTTGTTGCATACTTTTTCACGATGTGGGCTACCAGCCTTAAGTTATGCTCAATAAGCTTATTTTTAGCATCGGAATCATTATCTGTTTCATACCTTAAAATAAGCTCCGCTTCCTCTTTTTCGGACAATGGCTTAGGAAAGCTTCCGCTCTGAATGTGTCCCAGAAGAAAAATTTTCTGAAGTAAGGAAAGAATCAAAGCAAACATAAAAACCCCTCTTACATATTCTTATCACATAATATGTAAGAGAGGTTAACCTTATTACTTTTCTAAACTTCGCCCTGAAGTTCGCTTCTGAGCTTAAGTGCAAGACGCGGACATCTTGTGGTTATGTTGAAAACCCCCATTTCAAGAAGCCGTCTAATTTCCTCTTCCGAGTCAACCGTCCAAGCAGAAAAGGTGAGTTTTTTATCTTTAAGCCGTTTAATGTTTTCAGCCGTAATCATAGAATAGTGAAGATTTATTACCTTTAAGCCTTCTTGAGTGCAACGCTTCTCCAATTTCATTATATCGCCCTCGTTGTCCTCTGATGGCCAGAGACTCATCCAGAGTTCTCCGCCAAGGGATTCTATCTCTTCTTTATTATCGTTGCACATTCCGGTAAACACTGCTCTTTTTGCCATATTGCGGGAATTTACCTTTTCCATCACATAAGGAACAAGTTCATCGGTTTTCACATCGAAATTTATCCTGATTTTTTCATAGGGCATAACCATATCAAGAAATTCATCGAGACTTACACATTCTTCCGGATTTTCGGAAACGTCGTGCGAAAGGTACAAAAGCTTTCCGCTTCTTCTGACATCAATTTCTATCATCTCGGCATTACTTTTTATCGCCTCTGTAATATGCTCACGACTGTTTGGCAAGGTTCCTTCACAGCCCGAATGCGCAGTAATCACTGTAAGATGCGCCTTTATAACTTCCGAAGGTGAATATTTCATATTTCATTCCTCATTAATCTACCAGATCCTCGTTATACGTAAACGGCTCAGACATCACTGTATCTCCTATTTTCTCAGCCTTTTCACCTTCAACAAGAAACTGTACTGAACTTATTTCCGGAAGCCTTGTAAGAGTATTTACAATCGAATATATGCAAAGATCGGAATTTTCCGCCGGAAGTGACAGAAATTCTTTCGAAAGATTAACATAGCAGAACTTGTCTTTTGTCTCTATAGATAACACTTTTATATCTTCCGTTATCAGTTTGACTCCTTTTGCCGCAGGACCTTTCATAAGCTCTCCGATAGCTGTTTTTTCTGCCGTTTCATTATCCTTAATATCCAGCATACGTTTTTCACTTATCAGAGCTGTCTTCTCCTCGTTGGCAAAATAAAGTTCCAATACTACAGTCT
>JAUNRD010000109.1 GCA_030535815.1 Clostridia bacterium | reverse complement strand
GAAGCCATAAAGCGATGGGTATTGAGTGCCGGAATAAAGAAGACAATCACATTCAACCAAAGAAGTAACAAATGGGATATGACCTGCCATTACGGCAAGTTCGCCTTCCGTACCTCTGACATCAAGCTTTATAACATCACCTGAAAACTTGTTGCCGTCGGGGGAGGCTACCGTTAAATGAAATGTATTCATAATCAGCCTCTCTTTGCCTTTTCAACGGCTTCGTCAATTGTTCCTACAAAGAGGAAGGCGGATTCGGGAAGGTCGTCGTGCTTACCTTCAATGATTTCCTTAAAACCGCGAACGGTTTCCTTTATCGGAACGTAGGTACCTGGGATACCGGTGAACTTTTCCGATACATCGAAGGGCTGGGACAAGAATCTCTGGATTTTTCTTGCACGTCCAACAAGGAGCTTATCCTCGTCGGAAAGCTCATCCATACCCATGATGGCAATGATATCCATAAGCTCGTTATATCTCTGAAGAATTCGCTGAACCTCTTTTGCAACCGCATAATGCTCTTCACCAACAACGTCGGGAGAAAGGATACGGCTTGAGGACTCTAAGGGATCAACTGCGGGATAAATACCCTGGGATGCTATGTTTCTCGCTAAAACCGTTGTTGCATCAAGATGGGCAAAGGTTGTTGCGGGAGCGGGGTCCGTAAGGTCATCGGCAGGCACATAAACGGCCTGAATAGATGTGATTGAACCTTTTTTTGTTGATGTGATTCGCTCCTGAAGCGCACCCATTTCCGTTGCTAACGTAGGCTGATAACCAACGGCTGAAGGCATACGGCCAAGAAGCGCAGAAACCTCACTACCGGCCTGAGTGAAACGGAAGATGTTGTCGATGAATAAAAGTACATCCTGACCTTCCGTGTCACGGAAATATTCAGCCATTGTAAGACCGGAAAGAGCAACTCTCATTCTTGCTCCGGGCGGTTCATTCATCTGACCGTAAACAAGTGCGGTATTTTTGATAACGCCCGACTGCTTCATTTCGTTGTATAAGTCATTTCCTTCTCTTGTGCGCTCACCAACACCGGAGAAAACGGAAATGCCGCCGTGTTCCTTTGCAATGTTGTTGATAAGCTCCATAATAAGAACTGTTTTACCAACACCTGCACCGCCGAAAAGACCAATTTTACCACCCTTTGAATAGGGGCAGATAAGGTCAATTACCTTGATGCCTGTTTCAAACATTTCATCGCTTGTTGCAAGGTCTTCGTACTTGGGGGCAGAGCGGTGAATATCCCAGCGCTCTTTTGTTTCGACATTCGGCATGTTGTCAACGGCATCGCCCAATACGTTGAAGATTCTGCCTAAGGTCTCTTTGCCTACGGGAACGCTTATGGGAGAGCCGGTATCAACGGCATCAATGCCTCTCATAAGACCGTCGGTTGAAGCCATTGCGATGCATCTTGCGGTATTGTCTCCGATGTGCTGTGCAACTTCAACGGTTAATGTTTTTCCGCTATTATCAATTTTTAATGCATTGTAAATTTCAGGAAGCTCGCCTTCGTTGAAACGAACGTCAACGACAGGACCCATAACCTGAATTACTTTACCTTTAACTGTTTCCATAAAAACACCTCTTTTTAATTGCCGCTGCCGGCAACAATTTCGGTAATCTCCTGGGTGATGGCACCCTGTCTTGCACGGTTATACTGAAGACGGAGATTTTCTATCATCTGTGTCGCATTTTTGCCTGCGGAATCCATAGCCATTCGCCTTGCGGAAACCTCCGATGCATAGCTTTCCCTCACAAGTGAAGTGATAACTCCCGAAACATATTCTCTTACAACGTTTTCAAAAACCGTAAGGCGGTCAGGCTCAAAGATAACCGAAGAGGATTTCTCTTCGATTCTTTCAAAGGGGAGAAGCCATTTTATTCGGGCTTCTGAGGACATTACGGAAATGTACTTTGTGTAAATTATTCCAAGGCGGTCAAACTTACCTTCGGCAAATTCCGTACAGAGCAAATCGGAAAGAGCTTCTGCTTCGGAAAATGTGTACTTTTCTGAAGAGTTTATGTTATGTCCGAACTTCTCGCAGGAACGTTTTCCTATGGGGATAAATTCCGCATCGGGATATTCCTTGCAGAGTCTGAAAACATTGGCGTTATATCCGCCGGCAAGCCCTCTGTCTCCGGCGATAACAATTATTTTTGTGCGGGCGCCGTCAGATGTCCTCATATATGGACTTTTTGCACATTCCGGGTCGGATGTGAGATGGGAAATGGTTTCATCAAGTGCCGCAAGGTATTCTCTTCCTTTTACCATTGCTTCATTGGCACGTCTTATTTTGGAGGCAGCCACAAGTCCCATCGCATTTGTAAGCTGAAGGGTAGAGGATACGCTTTTTATGCGATTCCTTAATTCCTTGGTATTTCCTGCCATTTTTTATACCTGCACTTCCGTAAGAATCTTTTTAAGGGAAGCGATATCTCCATCATCAAAGCTTCCGCTTTCGATTTTGTTAAGCCAATCTGTATATTCATTTTCAAGCTTGAAATAAAGTGCCGATTCGTATTTTTTAACATCGGATACAGCGACAGAATCGAGATAACCGTTAATTACGGCATAAACAATTGCAACCTGGCATCCTACGCGGATAGGTGTGTTTCTGCCTTGCTTAAGCACTTCTACAATACGCTCACCAAGAGCAAGTCTTTTCTTGGTGTCGGCATCCAAGTCACTTCCGAACTGAGCAAATGACTGAAGCTCACGGTACTGTGAATATAAAAGCTTAAGCTCACCGGATACCTTCTTCATTGCCTTAAGCTGAGCAGAACCGCCAACTCGGCTTACGGAGATGCCGGGGTTTATTGCGGGCATAATACCGGAGTTGAAAAGCTCGGTTTCAAGGAAAATCTGTCCGTCTGTAATGGAGATAACGTTTGTGGGGATATATGCCGATACGTCACCCGCCTGAGTTTCAATAATGGGAAGGGCTGTAATTGAGCCACCGCCGTATTCCTTTGCCACGCAGGCTGCGCGCTCAAGTAATCTTGAGTGAAGGTAGAATACGTCACCGGGATAAGCCTCACGTCCGGGAGGACGGCGGATAAGAAGGGAAAGGGCGCGGTAAGCAACGGCGTGCTTACTTAAATCATCGTAAATTATCAAAACGTCCTTGCCCTGCTCACGGAAATATTCAGCCATGGCACAGCCCGAATAGGGGGCAATGTACTGAAGAGGAGCACTTTCTGCCGCAGTTGCGGAAACGATGATGGTATAATCCATGGCACCGCTTTTTATAAGGTTATTTGCAAGCTTTGCAACAGATGTACTCTTTTGTCCTATTGCAACGTAAATGCATATAACTCCTGTGTTTTTCTGGTTAATAATAGTGTCGATAGCAATTTCGGTTTTACCTGTCTGACGGTCGCCGATGATTAATTCTCGCTGACCTCTTCCGATGGGAATCATACTGTCTATCGCTTTGATACCTGTCTGAAGGGGAACATTAACGCTTTCTCTTTCAATGATACCGGGAGCCTCGGATTCGATGGGGCGGTATGCATTGTAAGAAATTGCACCCTTGCCGTCAATGGGCTCACCAAGAGCGTTTACAACTCTTCCGAGGAGTGCTTCACCAACGGGAACGGATAAAACTTTTCCTGTTCTCTTAACGGTGTCGCCCTCTTTTATATCGTTGTTGTTGGATAAAACTGCAACGGATACTGTTTCCTCTTCTAAGTTCTGAGCCATACCGGTTGCTCCGTTTGAAAACTCTAAAAGCTCGTTTGCCATACAGTTTTTAAGACCGTAAACGCGGGCAATGCCGTCACCCACCAGGATAACGGAACCTGTTTCATCCATTTCCACCGATTTTTTATAGTTTTCAATCTGACTTTTTATGATACTGCTGATTTCTGCGGGATTGTTCATTTTTCAATCACTTCCTTAAGGTCTTTGAGGCCCTTTTTGATACTGCCGTCAATAAGCATATCTCCTGCGACAATTTTTATGCCGCCAAGCAGTGCCTCGTCCGTTTCATAAACGGCATTAATATTCTTTTTGTATTTTTCGGAAAGTTTTTCTATAAGCTTTGCCTTCTGCTCATCCGTTAAAGGAACGCGGGAATAAACCTTTACTGTTTCCGTGTTTCTGAATGCGAGCAGCATATTATTAAACTCATCTATACACGAAGAAAGGTCTTTTATTCGTCCCTTTTCTGTAAGAAGCTTAAGAAAAGAAACTATGTTGTGGTGAAAGGATAAAAAAGCTTCATCTATTGCCGAAAGTCTTTCAGAAAGCGGGAGGGAAGGGCAGGATAAAAACTCGGTATAGCCTTCGTTTTTCGAAATGAGCTTTTTCATTTCCGAAAGCTCGTTTGAAAAAGCATCAAGCTCGCCGCTTTCTGCCGCAATGGAGAAAAGCGCCTCAGCGTATTCGTTAATTATTGCCTTCATCGCTGTCACCTATTTTCTCTATAAAGGAATCGATTATATCCTTGTGATCCTTTTCGCTTATTTCTCTCTCAAGCATTTTTTCGGCTAAAAGAGTTCCGACCTTAACGATTTCTTCCTTCATGCCCTGTTCTGCCTTCTTTACTTCAAGAGAGGCTTCTTCCTTTGCACGGGAAACGATACCTTCCGCTTCCTTTTTTGCATCGGCGATGATTTCTTCTTCTCTTTTTTGTGCCACATTTACGGCAGACTGAATTAAGCTGTCAGACTCTTTCTTTGCGTCAAGCAGCTTTTCTTCATAACTATCCTTTGCCTTTTTGGCATCATTTGCCGCATCTTCGGCTTCCTTATAGCTTTTATCAATGGTCTCCTGACGGGATGTAAGCATTTTTTTAACGGGCTTGTATAAAAACTTCTTTATCATAAAATAAAGAAGAGCAAGGTTTATTAAAGAAATAAGTACATTCCAGAGATTTATTGATATAACTTCTAAATTCTGCATTATAAAACTTCCTGTCCTATTTTATTAAAGGGATTTCATTGTTTCAACAAGAATGTTTACAAGAAGGTTGGGTGCAACGAAAATGAGCAGAATTGCGATGACAAGAGCATATAAACCTGTTGTTTCCGCAACTGCACAACCCATAAGCATTGTGGTTGTAACACTACCCTTAGACTCGGGCTGACGGCCGATAGCTTCGCATGCCTTTGCTACTGCGTTACCTTCACCGATACCGGGGCCGATACCTGCGATCATTGCTGTACCTGCGCCGAGAGCGCAGCATCCTAAAATAATACCGATTGCGATTTCCATTTGTTTTTCCTCCGTTTAATTATATTTTTGCCTGCTTTTTAGCAAGCTTTTTTAACTTTCTTTTTTCGTATTCGTCCATATCAAAGCCGCCTGATACATTAAGCATTGTAAGCATAGCAAAGATAAATGCCTGCAGGCAGCCCGAGAATACGTCGAAATATATTGACAATACTGCGGGAAGACCGATTCTTAAGAAGGGGATTTCACCAAGGAAACCCGGTAAGTTTCCGAGTAAAAGTGCAGTAAGACCGGAAAGACCTGCAGCAACTAATGTTGATATAACCGTACCCGATAAAATATTTCCGTAGTGACGGAAGCTCATTGAAATGGGGGTTGCAAATTCGCTTATAAAATTGATGGGGGCTAAAAATGCAACAGGCTCCGTAAATCCTTTGAGATAATATAAAGGACCGCATTTCATTTTATAATAGGTAATTAAAATGAAGACTAAGACTGCCCAGCCTGCCACGACATTTATGTCCGAGGTGGGAGGGAAAAGCCCTAAAAGTGATAAAAGGCTTGAAAGCGCCGAAAGGGCAAGGATTGAAATGATGAAGGGTGAATATCCCTTGAAATATTCGCCCATATTTTCAATGACAAGCTTGTCAACCTTTTCTACAATCAATTCCGCAAAATGCTGCCTTTTAAGCTTTATACGCTCTTCAATTCCGTGGGTCATATATAGACAGAAGAAGAAAAGTGTTATCATAACAGCAAGGGAGTTTACCTGTGCTTCTGTTACGGGCATCGGCTGAATGGGCATATCCAAGGTGAAATAAATCCTTGCGCCCGTAACGGTGATGCCTTCTGAAAGGGGCTGAGTTAAAACCTTTAAGACAAGGCAGCAGATAAGGGGAAGAATCATCATTATAATATATAAAATGTCAAGTATCTTGAATTTTGTATCAGAGTTTTTCACCATATCACTCCTTTCCTTTAATTAAAGGTCTTATCATAACTGCAATTCTCGGAAAAATAAAGGGTATTACCACAGAAAAAAGATTGAAAATACCTGCAAAGTTTCCGATTAAGGCAACGATTAAAAGCATAAAAAGCCTTCCCGACTGGGAAAATTGAACTAATTTTTTGGCATCCTTTTCTTCCATAGTAAGTGCTTTCTGAACAGTAAGCCCCATAAGAAGAAAGTTTCCGACAGAGGCAAAATAGCCCAGAACATTACCCCATATAAATGTATGGTTCCACATTCCGGTAATTAAAAACACCGCCTGCATTAAAATGCTTA
>JAUNRD010000535.1 GCA_030535815.1 Clostridia bacterium | reverse complement strand
ATCCACATAGAAAGGGCCCTCATCCTGACTGACAATTTCTCCGTTTGCATCTTTATAATCAGAATGCCAAAGCTTGTCTGCCTCTCCGTCGAAGGCATTCTTTATAGTCATGTTACTTTTTTCGCTTGACGCCTTAACAGTAAAATCCCAGCTGTCGTAAACCTCGGATGCAAAAGAGGGTAGTGCAAGCAAAGTAAATATAATTAAAAACGCAGTTATAAACTTTTTCATTTTGTCACCCTCCTTATCCTAAATGATATGCTACGCTCTTTGCTGTAGCAACATCTGCTGTTTTTCCTCTTCCGAGAATGTATAATCCGCTATCAACAGTAACCGTCCAGTCAAAGCAATCCGCAAGATATGTAACGGGAACATAAACCATTCCGCCCTCTGCAATTGCAGGTGCTGTAAGGGTTCCCTCTACCCCGTTTATTCTTACCACATTGCTTCCGAGAGCAGTATATGTCCATCTGTAATCGGTGATTTCACGGTCAACAAGTCTGAACGCCTTCACATACAAAAGATTTCTGTATGAATCATACTCAAGCTTTGACTCTCCGTACATCATCTCGGCAATGGTGTCTATAGGAACATAAAGTGTTCCGTTTCGCTCAATGGGTGCAATTCTTATGTCAGGCTCGTATACAAACACCTTTGCTCCGTCAACAATCATTTTAGTTTTTCCCGGAGCTAAAATTACGGTATCCGAAAGCGCCTTTCTTTCTTCCGCCGAAAGAGTTGTTTCGGGAATTTCTGTATATACATAATTGAATCTTCCCATAGGAGCGCTGCTTCCGTCTCTGTATACGTCAAGTATATTTCCGCTTGTGATTTCTCCTGCGCCATCAACCCACTTAAATTCCATATTAATTGTTCCCGCAAGGTTTAAGGCATTTTTCGGGATTGCCGCCTGAAGTACATTTCCTTTTACGGTGTAGCTGATGTCAGAAACAGCAGCCCATGTGCCGTTTTCCCACTTTTCAAGTTTTTTATCTGCTCGGTTAAAAGCGAAATCATAGCCTTCCCAGCCTGTCGCTCTGTTACGGTCTATATTTATGTAAAGGTGAATAAATTCATTTGTACCCGTCTTTATAGCTTCCTCTGTCTTTACAAAGAAGTAGAGATTTTCGCTGTCACGAGATACCTTTGCACGGCTTATTGCATTGTTAAGAGTTGTTGTAATTTCTTTTCCGCCCACAAGTATTCCGTTACGTGCGCTTTGCGCCTTATCGTTTATAAATTCAGGAGTAACATCGTCCCAGGCAGATACGTCACCTGTTATATCAATTGTCTTTTCGCTTCCTGCCACGGGCACCGGGCGCACACCTTTATATTTTCTTACAAAGTCAACAAGGAGGTTGTAATAGTCATCCTTAAGCGCACCGTTTGTTGGTTCCATATCACGGCTGTTTTCATCATCGAAGGTGTCAACAAAAGCATTTTCATAATCTCCGTAAAGCTTGTTACGGATTGCTGTCCATTCATTCCATCCGTCAATATA
>JAUNRD010000534.1 GCA_030535815.1 Clostridia bacterium | reverse complement strand
TTTACAACCTTTGTTGATACATTCTCTTCAACATATGTAGGAACAGGTATACCGTTATCTCCATTTTCTGTCATGGAAACTGCCGTATCTACCGCCTGAAGCAGGCTTTCTTCGTCAATTCCCGCAAGGATAAAGCAGGCTTTATCAAGAGCCTCGGGACGCTCTGTGCTTGTTCTTATGCACACAGCAGGAAAGCTCTTTCCGAGGGATGTATAGAAGCTCGACTCCTCAGGAAGTGTTCCCGAGTCAGATACAACGCAAAAAGCGTTCATCTGTAAATTGTTATAATCGTGGAAGCCCAAGGGCTCGTGCATAATAACCCGGCTGTCAAGCTTGAAGCCCGTAGCTTCAAGTCTCTTTTTGCTTCTGGGATGGCAGGAATAAAGAATGGGCATATCATACTTTTCTGCCATTTTGTTTATTGCTGTAAACAGGCTTAAGAAGTTCTTTTCTGTATCAATATTTTCCTCTCTGTGGGCGGAAAGCAACATATACTTTTTCTTTTCAAGACCAAGTCTTTCAAGAACATCGCTATTTTCTATATCTGAAAGATTATTATGAAGCACCTCAGCCATGGGAGAGCCTGTTACATAGGTTCTCTCTTTAGGCAGACCGCACTCGTGTAAGTATCTTCTGGCGTGCTCCGAATATGCCAGGTTTACATCGGATATTATATCCACAATTCGTCTGTTTGTTTCCTCGGGCAGGCATTCATCCTTGCAACGGTTTCCTGCTTCCATATGGAATATCGGAATGTGCAGTCTCTTTGCAGCTATTGCAGAAAGGCAGGAATTTGTATCGCCTAAGATTAGAAGTGCATCGGGCTTTATTTCGTTCATCAGCTTGTAGGAGCAGTTGATGATATTTCCCACGGTTGCACCTAAATCGTCGCCCACCGCATCCATATAAACTTCGGGCTCAGCAAGTTTCAGATCCCGAAAGAACACGCCGTTTAAGTTATAGTCATAGTTTTGTCCCGTGTGTGCAAGCACTACGTCAAAATACTTACGGCACTTATCTATTACCGCAGCAAGGCGGATAATTTCGGGACGTGTTCCCACAATTATCAAAAGCTTTAATTTTCCGTTATCTTTGAATTTCACATCAGAATAGTCAAGTTTAATATCCATTATCATACCACCTCAAAAAATGTATCCGGCTTTTCGGGATTAAATTTTTCATTTGCCCACATGACCGTCACAAGGTCTTCCGTATCGCTTAAGTTTATAATATTGTGGGTATAGCCGGGGAGCATATGCACAGCTTCAATTTTTTCGCCGGAAACATAAAACTCCATTACTTCGTCTGTTCCTATTTTTCTCATCTGAATAAGCCCCTTACCTGACACCACTATGAAAAATTCCCATTTGGTATTGTGCCAGTGCTGTCCCTTTGTAATTCCGGGCTTTGATATATTTACAGACACCTGCCCTACCTTATCACTTCGAAGAATTTCAGTAAAGCTGCCTCTGTCGTCCACATTCATTTTCAATGTGAAAGCC
>JAUNRD010000533.1 GCA_030535815.1 Clostridia bacterium | reverse complement strand
ATTCACACATAAGTTTCAGCGATTGCAAAGATATGCCTTTTATAGTAGTTGGGCAATCCCAGGAAATGCGCTTACTGTTCGAAAAGCTCTGCTCCGAATCTGACATTTCTCCCAAAATCACGATGGAAGTCGTAGGCTTAAGTACAGCCTGGGCTATGACAAAAGCTGGGATAGGAGCAACCCTTCTCCCCCTTCAATTTATAAAATCCACCGGTGTACCAAAAGATATAAGAATATTCATCCCCGACAGCTGTAAAAACATCCGTCAACCTGCAATAGTCATGCGTCACGGCCAGTACCTTTCCGACTATGCAAAATATGCAATAAAACTCCTTTCTGACCAAGAAACAACAAAATAAAAATACGGTCGATTTTTTCGACCGTATTTTTTTTATCAGCCTGCCCCCAGTGGCATGTCGGAAAGATTATCGTAAATAAGGTTTGAAAACTTAACGTTGCTGATTCCGACAGCGTAAGGATTTTCTGTTTCACCAAGATAAAGCCGCACTGATTTAACCAGGGTTTTGTCAGCATTGAAATCGGCACAATATACATTCTTTGTTTCGTTTACGCTGTATAATACATTACCCACGGAATCTATCACATCATAGCTCATATCAAAGCTCCTTAAGAACTTTCCGCCCGGGAGAACCGCATCGATTATGACAGAGGGGTCATTATCGCCGAAGATAGCCGCACGCAGTGTGATGTTTCCGCCCATTGCATATACATATCTTTCACGGATTCCGGAATAGAGGCTTTCCACAAGCGAGTAGTCAGCATCGTAAAGCTCAGGACAGTTAAAGCCAGGAATATCTTCATAAAGCATTCCCATGGTCTTTTCAAGAACCGTCATGGCTTTTCCGTAGTCTTTTTTGCTTTCATAATAGTTAACAATTTCAATAAGGAAATCGTCCTCTTTCATCCAGCCTGCCGAAGTATATGCATAAACCTCTGATTCCGGAACTGCACAGCATCTGAAATCAGATGTGTAAAGTGACACATAATTTTCAGTTATATTTCTTATTGTCGGATTTAAAATTTCACCGAGCTTTCCGTAGTTTATATTGCTTGTAGCTTTCCTGAACTCACTTAAGGAATGTGTTTTTATAAATTCATACAGACATTTTTCGCCATCCTCTGCCTTGTACCATCCGTTAGCAAGGAAATGGGATGCCATATCATTTCTTACGCTGATAACCCGTTCTGCTTCGTTTTCCGTAATCAATCTGAAAAGTGTCGTAAATCCTTCGTAATCTTTTACTCCCCATGCATAGTTGGGAGAACATGAATTCGTATAGGTTCCGTACATAAGCGAATCTGCATATACATCTGAGAGCTTATGCTTTTCTTCTTTAACCTCGCTTCCGTTTATGCTGTAAGTATAAAAATATCCGGTATCCGCAAAATCCTGTGTTGTAACTTCAAGCTTTTTATCTTCCGAAAAGCTTATGTTCCAACCAAACTTCTGTCCCCAATCCCATGTCAGGGGAAAATAAAGAACATTCTTATAG
>JAUNRD010000108.1 GCA_030535815.1 Clostridia bacterium | reverse complement strand
TTTTTTGCATAGTGCGACAGAAGGGGCTCGAACCCTGAGAGGGTTTTTGCGTTAAAAAAACGATTTCAAAATATTAATGTCTTTTCTTGACAACAAATATACAGAGTAGTAAAATATAAACATATCAATCAAGAAAGGAATCTCAAAAATGAAAAAAATAATGACATTATTATTGGCTTTTATGTTGCTTGTATCCTGCATCGTTAATGTAAGTGCGGCAAGAATAGGAGATGTTGTAAATAAAACGGTGTACACAGACATTGTGGCAAAAATAAACGGATATGATATAGCTTCTTATAATATTGACGGATACACTGTTATAGTTGCCGAGGATTTGCGAAATTATGGCTTTAATGTTGAGTGGAGAGAAGCAGAAAGAGCACTTTATATAACAAAAAACAAAGCAGCAATGTCTGTAAACAGCTCTTATACCGCAATGGAAATTCCGGCTTCTCAGCTTGGAAAAAAAGCAAACGATGTGCTTTATACCGATATAAGAACCTACATTGAAGGGGAAGCGGTAAGAAGCTATAACATAGGCGGAAAAACAGTGATATATTTTGATGAATTAAGAAGATATGGTGCTGTTAGCTATAATAATTCCGAAAGAATGCTTTCTGTAATTCTGCCCTGGCTTTACGAAAAAAATGTAACACTCTATGCTGCTGACGGAAGAACTATGACTGTAAGAGCTGCAGATATAGAGGCATATATATCTGTCGGCTGGCACATTAAACCTGTGAAAGCTCCCGCAAATACAGTACAGCGTACAGCGTATAGCAAGGCCTATAATACATTATATAATGTAATCATAAGCAAAGGCGAATATGTGGGAGAAGAAAGCGTTAGTTATTTGTTGAATTATGAGATTGAGCAGATCAATATATCATTCATGACCGTTTCCGGAATCGGAATGGCGTTGGGATTCAATGGATTGATGGATGGTATGGATGTTACTGTAATGTTTATGATATACGAGGACGGCTCTGATCCTGATTGTATTATCCGTGTCCTTTATGACGAAGAAGAAATAGGACGTTTAATTGTTAGATACGAAAATTCTAAAGTGAAAGTGCTGGAAGCAGAACCTCCACTGGAAAGCTCGCCGGAAGAAATGCTTGCTTCGATGCTCAATATTTTTGATTTAATGCTGGAGGCCGAGGGCGTAAATGTTGATTTGCATACTTTCGGATTTATATACTGATAATAAAAAGCTTGCAGGTTTCTGCAAGCTTTTTTACTGTCTTTTATATCGTATCTTTTTATACTCATTCGGTGAGCAGCCCTTGAAACGCTTGAACATTCGGTTGAAGTAGGAAACCGAAGAAAAGCCCACATCAAGGGAAATATCGGAAACGCTCATTGATGTGGAGGTGAGCAGCTTTTCCGATTTACATATTCTCACGAAATTAAGATATTCGGTAAAGGTTGAGTTTGTTGCCCTCTTGAAGAGACGGCAGAAATAGTAGGCGTTTAAGTTAAGCTGTTCGCTTAATTCTTCTAAAGTAATCTGTTCGGAAAACTTTTCGTCTATATAGGCAAGAGCGGGAAGCACCTTATCAACATATTTGAAATTAAAATATGTATCTGCATTGAGAAGTATGCTGTTGCGGTATAAAACGCCCAAAATGCCATGAATTCCCGCTTTTACAAAGCTTTCGAAGCCGTTGTTCTTCTCATAGCTTTCAATGAATATGAGGCGCATATAATGGGAAAGAGCCTCGTTTTCGGGCGTGTTTGCCTTAAACACCATAGAAGGGATTTCGCCCATATTTATAAAACGGTACAGATATTTACTGATGTTTTCCTTTGTTTCTATAAAGTTGATTGTGGAAAACTGAAGCATTGAGGAATAGGTGCCGTGTGCCAGTGTTTTGGTAGCGTGGGGAACACGGCTGGCAAGGTAAATGATGTCGCCCTTTTCTGCAATCAGCTCCTCCGTGCCTGCAAGGCAGTAAAACTCTCCCGCTTCAATATACAAAAGCTCAATTTCGTCATGGATATGAAGGGAGCAGATGTGATGCGGTTCAAGGTCTTCGTTTTGGGGATGGGGCGAATATGAAATTTTAATGGGAACGTTATCTATACTGGAACGGATAAGCTCGTTATTCATAAAACCCTCCTTAAGCGGATACTAACGCATCTGCTTATGTCAATATTGTGCAATCAGTATACCATAGAAACCTGTGAAAAGCAAGAAAAAAGAGCAAGATTTTCTTGCTCTTTTAATTATTTTATGTGCTTATCTGCAAAACGCTTCATTCGCTCAAGCGCTTTATTTATGTTGCTTATGGAATAAGCATAGGAGCAGCGGATAAAGCCTTCGCCCGAATCACCGAAAGCAGAGCCTGATACAACAGCCACACGCTCCTCTAAAAGGAGTGTTTCGCAGAAATCGTCACTCTTAAGTCCCGCCTTTGAAATATTGGGGAATACATAGAAGGCACCCAGAGGTTCAAAGCATTCAAAGCCCATTTCACGGAAGCCCGTAACCATAAGGCGGCGTCTCATATTGTATTCGTTTCTCATTGCCGCAACATCACCGTCGCAGTTGCGGAGCGCTTCAATCGCCGCATACTGGCTGGTGGTGGGAGATGACATTATTCCGTACTGATGCACCTTGAGAATCAATTTCATAATTTCCTTCGGGGCACATACATAACCGAGTCTCCATCCTGTCATAGCAAAAGCCTTTGAAAAGCCGTTGATGTAGATGGTACGCTCCTTCATACCCGGGTATGATGCGATGGAGGTGTGTCCTTCGGGAGTATAGTTAAGCTCGGAATAGATTTCATCTGTAAGAACAAAGATGTTTGTGTCACGGAGAAAAGATGCAAGTGCTTCTAAGTCATCCTTTTCTAAAATTGCGCCTGTGGGGTTGTTGGGATAGGGAAGAATCAAAGCCTTGGTCTTTTCCGTAACAGCCGCCTTTAAGTCCTCAACCGTTAAACGGAAGTTGTTTTCTTCCTTTGTTACAATGGGAACGGGAGTTCCGCCTGCAAATAAGGTTAAAGGCTTATAGCATACAAAGCTGGGTTCGGGAATTAATACCTCGTCACCGGGATTTATAATTGAGCGTAACGCCGCATCAATAGCTTCGCTTCCGCCAACGGTAACCAAAACTTCATCCTCTGTATATGAAAGCTCGTATTTTCTGTCCAGATAACGGCAGATTTCCTTTCTGAGTTCAAGCAAGCCTGCATTTGCGGTGTAGTGGGTATGACCAAGTTCCAGCGAACGGATGCCCATATCACGGATTGAGCGGGGTGTGTTGAAATCAGGCTCACCAACGCCAAGTGACACAACATCCTTCATTTCGTTAACCACGTTGAAAAGCTTTCTTATCCCTGAAGGAGGTATTTCCTGCACGGTTTTTGAAAGCAGTTTATCATAATCAAGCATAGGGCACCTCTTACATCATCATTTCGCGGTCATCTGTCTTTACATTTTCAAAGATGATGCCTTCGCGCTTATAGGTTTTAAGCATAAAGTGTGTGGATGTGGAAATAACAGAATCCATCTGCGCAAGGTGCTCGGAAACGAACATTGCAACTTCTTTTATATTTCTTCCTTCAACGAAAACAGCAAGGTCGTATGCACCGCTCATAAGATAAAGGTGGCGTACCTGCTCATAGCAATAAATGCGGGAAGCAATGGCGTCAAAGCCTTCGCCTGCAGAGGGGGTAACCTTAAGCTCAATCAAAGCGGTTACGGTGTCTGCGGCAACCTTATCTTCGTTTACGATGGGCTTATATCCTAAAATAATTTTTTCTTCTTCCATTTTAGCGATGGCGCTTTCAACCTCGGATAATTCCAGACCGGTCATCACGGCAATCTTTTCGGGGGTGATTCTGGCATCATTCTGAAGAATGTCAAGAATTCTTTTCATACTAATCTTCCTTTCGGTAAAAATAACTTATCATACATTATATACTATATACAAGAAAAAAACAAGGCTTTTTTATAAAAATGCAAAAAATATTTCGGAAAAAACAAAAAAATGGGTTTTTGCCGAAAATATTTCGGCAAAACTTTGTAAAAAATGAAAAATTTCTGAAATATAAAAGGAACACGGAATTTTTTCCGTGTTCCTGATTTTTTTATTCTGCGTCGCCGTAGCCTTCGGGGTTATTTGACTGCCAGCGCCATGTGTCGCGGCACATATCCTCCAAGGTCTTTTCAGCCTTCCAGCCTAAAACCTCAAGTGCCTTCTTGGGATCTGCAAAGCATTCTGCAACGTCACCGGGTCTTCTGTCTGTTATAACATAGGGAACCTTTACATTGTTAACCTTTTCAAATGCATTTACGATATCAAGCACGCTGTAGCCTGTACCTGTACCGAGGTTAACTGTTTCAACACCCTTGTGGTCCTTTGCGTAGGTGATTGCCGCAACGTGGCCCTTTGCAAGGTCAACAACGTGGATATAGTCACGGACACCTGTGCCGTCGTGGGTGGGGTAATCGTTTCCGAATACACTTAAACGCTCTCTCTTGCCAACTGCGGTCTGTGAAATATAGGGCATTAAGTTGTTGGGGATGCCCGAAGGATCTTCACCGATAGTTCCGCTTTCGTGAGCGCCGATGGGGTTGAAATAACGAAGGAGAACAACTGATAAATCTTTATCTGCAACAGAGGCATCACGCAGAATCTGCTCAATGAAAAGCTTTGTCCATCCATAGGGATTTGTGCAGCTTGTGGGCATATCCTCTGTCAGCGGAACTGTTTCGGGGATACCGTAAACTGTTGCGGAAGAAGAGAATGCAAGGTTGCATACGCCGAATTCCTTCATTACATCAAGAAGTGTAAGGGTGGAATTTATATTGTTTCTGTAATACATTATGGGTTTTTGTACGGATTCGCCAACTGCCTTATAGCCTGCAAAGTGAATTACAGCATCAAGCTTATTTTCGGAAAAAACTACCTTTAATGCATCATAATCTGCCACGTCGCATTTATAGAAGGGAATGGACTTTCCTACGATTTTTTCAACCCTTCTTACGCTTTCCATTTTACTGTTGGATAAATCGTCTGCGATAACAACTGTGTGACCTTTTTTAATAAGTTCAACTGCGGTATGGCTTCCTATGTAGCCGGCACCGCCGGTTAAAAGTATATTCATTTTTACGCCTCCAATTATTTTACGATAAGCTTATAGAAGTTTTTCTTACCCTTTTTAACAATGATTTCACCGTCTGTAAAGTCAGAAGCTTTAATTTCAGCGGCAATGTCAGTAACCTTGGCTTCGCCAACGGTGAGCCCGCCCTGCTGGATAAGACGGCGGCATTCGCTCTTGGAGGGAACGATTCCTGCCTTAACCATTACATCCATAACGTTTCCGAGATCGCCTTCTGCGATTTCAACTGTGGGCATATTTCCGGATGCACCGCCTGAGAATACTGCACGGGCAGCTTCCTGAACCTTTTTTGCTTCCTCTTCGCCGTGAACGAGGGCTGTAACCTCATATGCAAGACGCTCCTTAACGGGGTTAAGTGCGCTTCCTTCAAGCTTTTCAAATTCTCTGATTTCGTCCATGGGAACGAATGTTAAGAGCTTCATGCACTTGATAACGTCGGCATCGTCAACGTTTCTCCAGTACTGATAGAAATCGTAAGGAGTGGTCTTTTCAGCGGAAAGCCATACTGCACCGGATGCGGTTTTACCCATTTTCTTACCTTCAGAGTTGGTAAGAAGTGTGAAGGTCATACCGTAAACCTGCTTCTGGTCCTTCTTTCTGCAAAGGTCAAGACCTCCTAAGATGTTGCTCCACTGGTCGTCACCGCCAAGCTCCAACTTACAGTCATACTTACGGTTAAGCATCAGGAAGTCATAGCTCTGCATAAGCATATAGTTAAATTCAAGGAAGGATAAACCTTTTTCAAGTCTCTGCTTGAAGCACTCTGCCTGAAGCATCTGATTAACGGAGAAGCAGGCACCGATGTCACGGATAAACTCAATATAGTTTAAGTCAAGTAACCAGTCTGCATTATTTACCATTAAAGCCTTACCGTCGGAAAAATCGATTATTCTTGAAAGCTGTTCCTTGAAGCATTCGCAGTTGTGGTCAATTACTTCCTTTGTCATCATCTGACGCATATCGGTTCTTCCGGAAGGATCACCGATATGACCTGTACCGCCGCCAACAAGTGCGATAGGGGTATGGCCTGCGTTCTGCATATGGCGCATTACAACCATCTGAAGGAAGTGTCCTACGTGAAGGCTGTCAGCCGTGGGGTCAAAGCCGATGTAGAACTTTATCTTTTCCTTGCCCAGCATCTCACGGATTTCTGCTTCGTGAGTGGTCTGCGCGATAAGTCCTCTCTCTTTTAAAATATCAAAAACGTTTTCCATTTATATTCATCCTTTCGGGATTATAATTTCTGAAACTATATTATACCACGGTTTTCCTTTTATTGCAAGTATAATTTATATGGAATAAAGCTCGTCATACGTCAGGGGTTAATAAAAAAACGGATGAGGCTAAAGCCGCATCCGTTTTTTTGTATAAAGAAAACCACGCGATAGTCGCGTGGTTCAAAAAAGGTTAACCGATAAACAGA
>JAUNRD010000532.1 GCA_030535815.1 Clostridia bacterium | reverse complement strand
GAGCCGCCGTGAACAAACACGCGGGGCTTCAGGTTGTAGTGTTCCATAACATAGTTATAGGCTTTAACATAGCATCTTACGGCAATAGGGCTTCCGATATTATTTCTTAAATCAATTCCATTTTCTTCCGCAAATTTATAAGGAAGTCCGTTTACGTCCATAACAGCATAGCCGTTTGCAACAAGATAATGTGTAAGCGCCTGATGCTCACCCTGGGAATCGTCGGTTGTCACCGTTCCCCCTGCCCCGTGACAGTTAATCACAAGCTCAGTGGCTCTGCCGTTTTCCGTATAGCTTTCAGGCAGAATTATAAACCCTCTGTCCTCATAAAGCAGCTCCTTATCCTGCACCATATCTGTAGTTTTTGTTTCATCGGGCAAAAAACAGTTTACCCATACGGAAAATCTTTCAGTACGCATAGTTATCGCTTCCTTTTGTTATTTATGTTTTTTAAGTTTTTGGGCGATTTTAAATCGCCCCTACGATTTTCCCCATACATATCAATTCTTAGTATATGCGAACAATTCAGATGCACGTTTTCACGGCAGGAGTAAACCCCTGCCCTACAACGATATCTATTCTACCACAGCATACGAAAAAACACAATATAAAATACAAAAAAACAGAAGGCATCAGCCTTCTGTTCCTGTACTTTTTATATCGTTTGTATCTTCTCTTTCAACAAGTACACATTTGCTGTCTTCAACCGCCTCTTTTGTGACGATTATTCTTGAAATAGAAGGCTCGGACGGAATTTCGTACATTACATCACCCATTATGCCTTCGATAATTGCACGAAGACCTCTGGCGCCTGTACCGCGTTTGATTGCCTTTTCGGCAATTGCCAGAAGAGCATCCTCTTCAAATTCAAGCTTAACTCCGTCATAATCGCAAAGGTGTGCATACTGCTTAACTATGGCGTTTTTAGGCTTTGTAAGAATATTAACCAAAGCGTCCTTATCAAGATTTTCAAGAGCAACCACAATGGGAAGTCTTCCTATAAATTCAGGGATAAGACCGAACTTTAGCAAATCCTGAGGTTCAGCCTTGGCAAAATACTCGCCAGTATCCATATCTTTTTTGCTTGCCACATCGCTTCCGAAGCCAACCACGTTGCTGCCCAGTCTCTTCTTTATTATCTTCTCAAGTCCGTCAAAGGCACCGGAGCAGATAAAGAGAACATTGGTGGTATCAAACTGTATAAACTCCTGATGAGGATGCTTTCTGCCACCCTGGGGCGGTACGTTTGCAACCGTTCCCTCCAGAATTTTAAGAAGCGCCTGCTGAACGCCTTCACCGCTTACATCACGAGTGATGGAAGGGTTTTCGCTTCTTCTTGAAATCTTATCAATTTCGTCAACGTAGATGATGCCTCTCTGCGCTCTTTCAACGTCATAATCCGCCGCCTGAAGGAGCTTTAAGAGAATATTTTCAACATCCTCGCCTACATACCCCGCCTCTGTCAGAGCTGTTGCATCGGCTATAGCAAAGGGCACATCAAGAATTTTTGCAAGAGT
>JAUNRD010000107.1 GCA_030535815.1 Clostridia bacterium | reverse complement strand
GAGATATCGTATTGCTTCCCACCGATGCAGCGGAATGTAAAGGCGTTGAAAAAGGCGCTACAATTTCAGGATTTGAAATCAACGACTATTTCGGATTCAAGGATTTAGACCTTACCGGAATAAACTCTGTTATTTTAGAGGCGCACTTCAATCCTATCGGAGGACACAACGGTGAAGCCTTCCGTGTTATGATTGATGATCCGGTTGAAGGTGAATTAATCGGTACTGTTGTTTTAAGCAACATAGGCGGAGTGTATGATGCATTCATCAACCCCGTGGCAGGCAAGCACAATGTATACTTTGTTGCAAGCTATAACACAGGCGTGCAGGAAAACCTTCAGGTTAAGAAGGTAACCTTCTCCAAGGCTGCTTATGAAGACAATGCTTTTGACAATCACGTTGGCGACGAATACATAAAGGACTTCTACGAAGATACCTGGGTTTCAACCGACAGCTACGGAAGAAAGGTTGCAGACTACGGCGAAGCAGGTCCTGTTAAAGAGGGTGAACGCGAAGTCGGTATGATGTACTGGAACTGGTGGACACCCAGCGGTGCATCCGAAGCCAGAGTTATTTCTGATGTTATAAAGAAATACCCCGACGCTATGCAGAATCAGTCAAGCCCCGGATGGAGCGGTCTTGCTGCATACTACTGGGATGAGCCTGCAGTAGGCTTCTATTCGGGAACCGACTACTGGGCACACCGCTATCAGCTTGAACTTCTTGCGGCAGCCGGCGTTGATGCTATATTTATGGACTTCTCCAACGGCGGTGCAATTTATTTAGAGCCTACAAACGTACTCCTTCAGGCTATGCGCGACCTTAAAAAGGACGGAGTAAATGTTCCTGAATTTTCAGTTTTTGCTTGGCACGGCGGTCTTTATAACTTAAGACTTATGGAGGCTCTTTATAATAACTATTTCTACTATGAAGACTTCTCCGACGTCTGGTACTATATGGACGGAAAGCCCTTAATCTGCGGTCTTCGTGATATGTCTACTGCAAGATCCAACAATCCCAATAAGAAGGACCTTGCGAGAGTTGACCAGATTGACTTTATCGAAGAGTTCTTTACTTTCCGTGAAAACGTAAATGCGGCAAAGGATAAGACAAGCGCATGGACCTGGTGTGAAGATTTCCCCCAGGGTGCGAGAAACGGCATAAGAGAAGACGGAAGAATTGACTTTATGAACGTAACCGTTGCATTAAACCACTCCTATGGTCCCGAAGCAACAAGCTATGCAATGGGCGGCGAATATACAATGGGAAGAAACTACTCTCCCGTATTCGGTGAAGACAGAACTGAAAACGGCGCAAGAGAAGCTCATATGTTCAGAGCACAGTCGGGCAGAGTTCTGGAATTCGATCCTCACTTTGTATATGTTGACGGCTGGAATGAATGGACTGCGGCTATCCAGAACCAGTGGGGACAGTTTGCCATAGCCTTTGTTGATACCTTTGATACCAACGACAGCCGTGACTTTGAACCTACAAAGGGACAGCTTAAGGACGATTATTACAACCTCCTTGTTGACTTTATGAGAAAGCATAAGGGCGTTCGTCCTGCACCTTCTGCAGGCGCAGCAGGTACTATCGACATAAACGGCGACCTTTCTCAGTGGGATAGTGTAACTCCCGAATTCTTAAACTATAAGGGCGTTGACAGAAATTCCGAAGCCTTGTACAGAGTTCACGGCACCGGAGAAAAACGTCCCGATTATGTAAACGAATCAGGAAAGAGAGTTGTTTACTCAAAGGCGCAGAGAGACGATGCTAATCTTTACTTTATGGCAAAAACCGTTGAAGGTGAAGATATAGCAGGCACAAACCTTTACTTAAACACAGACAGAAACTATGTAACAGGACTTGAAGGCTATGACTACATTATAGGAAGAGACGGCTCATCCAATGTTGAAGCAATTTCGCCTGACGGTACATACACAGTTGTCGGAACTGCAAACATCGTAAGAAACGGCAACGTAATGCAGATTGCTGTTCCCAGAGCAACAATCGGTGAAACAGGAACTGTTGAAATCGAGCTTAAGTGGGTTAACGGCACATTTACCGATGTAATCGAGCTTTACGAAAAGGGGAATGCTGCTCCCATCGCAAGATTTAACTATCTCTACACAGAAAAAGCCGATGTTACAACAACTGCATCCGAAAAAGAAGCATTAAAGGATGCACACGTTTTGGTTGCAGGAAAGACAAAGATGCTCGTAAACGGTAAAATTGAAACCGTAAACGAAAAGGATACAACAAAGTATGCCTTTGAAATGAACGGAACACTTTACATTCCCAGCCGTGCTTTTGAAGAACTCCTCGGTTACGGCAGAGGCAGAATCGAATACGATTATCTTTCCAATATGTTCTACTATTACCACTTCGACTACAACGAGGATAAGTCCGCTGTTGCAAAGACTGACTGGTACTATTCTGTTGTAGGCTCATACGAAGCAAGGGCAAACGGAAGACTTAAAACACTTTCTGCTCCCATCATTTATGCAGAAAACGACTTCTACATTCCTGCAAGCATCTTTGCAGAAACAATGGATATAGCAGTTACAAATATGGGTAACGGCGTTTATGTAATCGGAAATGCAGATGCATCTGTTGTAAACGGTGCACTCTGGTATCTTAACTAAAAGGAGGCGGAATAAATGAAAAAAATATTTGCATTATCTTTAGCATTAGTTATGCTTTTATCCCTTTGCGGAATTCATACTTCCGCATCCTCTGCGGTTTGCTATGTCGATTCCGAATCGAATACCTATGAATCATTGGCAGAGGCTTTGAAAAAAGGCGGAGAGGTTCACCTTCTTTCCGATGCAGAGCTTGACTGCAGCGCACATTTTTACAACCTTAACGCAAAAATTTACGGTCACGGATATACCGTAAAAGTACTTAACGGTGAATGGCACGTTGACTTAAAGTGTAACCTTGCACTTTACGATGTGACAATCGACTTAAATCAGAAGAGTATGGTTGTATCGGGTAACACCACCGTTCTTACAATAGGTAAGGGCACAACCATCAAAAACGGTCTTGCCAATAACGGCGGCGCCGCAATTATGTATGTTCAGAGTAAAATCATAATGGAAGACGGTGCATTAATTACCGACTGCGTGGCAAACTACGGCGGTGGCGGTATCCACACCCATCAGGGAACCTTTGAAATGAAGGGCGGTAAAATTACAAACTGCACAGGCGGCGGTGTAAACGTTGCGGCAGGAAGCACATTTATTGTGAGCGGAAATGCAACCGTTACAGGCAATAAAAAGGCTGACGGAAGCACACTTAACGTAAACGTGCATACTCCCATTAAGGTAACAGGCAATCTTACAGGTAGAATCGGCGTAACACCCAAGGCAGAGCTTGAAAATAAAATCGGTGTTGTTGAAGGAAGTGCAACAGGTCTTAATGCAATCGTAAGCGACGTTGATGCATCCCTGGTCGGAACACCTTCGGGCTCCGATGTAATACTCGGAAACGGCAAGGCGCTGGCTCCGGTTGTGACTCCTGCCGGTAACACTTCTGAAAACACAACAGTTCCTACAGGTACGGCATATACAGGCGAATACGGAAACACCTCCGATAAGTCCAAGGGCAATGTTTCCTTTGACGGAACAGGCGCAGTATGCTATGTTGATACAGAATCAAATACCTTTGATAATCTTAAGGACGCTATTAAAAAAGGCGGAAACATTCACCTTTTAAGACATGCTGAACTTGATACTTCAGAACATTTCTTCAGTGCAAATGCTGTGATTGACGGTCACGGTTATACAATTAAGATAACAGGTGGAGAATGGCACATTGACTTAAACTGCATTATTACCTTAAAGAACGTAACAGTTGACTTAAATCAGAAGAGTATGGTAGTGTCAGGTGCAAAAACTCAGCTTACAATTGGTAAGGGAACAACCATTAAAAACGGTCTTGCCAATAACGGCGGCGCCGCAATTATGTATGTTCAGAGTAAAATCATAATGGAAGACGGTGCATTAATTACCGACTGCGTGGCAAACTACGGCGGTGGCGGTATCCACACCCATCAGGGAACCTTTGAAATGAAGGGCGGTATGATTACCAACTGCACAGGCGGCGGTGTAAATGCGGCATCAACAGGTACATTTATCGTATCAGGCGGTGCATCCGTAACAGGCAATAAAAAGGCTGACGGAAGCACACTTAATGTAAATCTTCAGACACCTATGAAGGTAACAGGTGCGCTTACAGGTAAAATCGGCGTAACACCCAAGGTTGATCTTGCAGGTCAGGTTGGTATTATTGAAGATGCGGTATCCGGCGCTACCAATATCGTAAGCGATGTTGATGCAGGCTTAGTCGGAAGCGTTGACGGCTCAAAGATAGTTCTTAAAAAGAGCTCCGAAGCAGTATCGGGCGGCGTTGCGTTCCAGGAAACAGGTGCTGCCTGCTATGCAGGGGAAGAGTCTAACACATTCGCATCAGTTGACGAAGCAATCCGTTCAAAGAGTGGCGAAATTCACCTTCTCCGCGACGCAATACTCGATTGCTATAATAACTATCTTGGTGTAAATGCAGTAATCAACGGTCACGGCCACACACTTAAGGCTGAAGCTAAATTAAGCGTAGACGTAAATTCTGACTTCAAGCTTTATGATGTGACACTTGACTTAAATCAGAAGAGCATTTTAGTTTCTGCCGCAACTCTTACTCTCGGCAAGGGTACTACAGTTAAAAACGGTCTTGCCGATAACGGCGGAGCAGTTTTATTGTATTCAACTGCGACAAAGCAGGGTACTCTTATAATGGAATCCGGCTCGAAAATCACCGACTGTAAGGCTAACTACGGCGGTGGCGGCGTTCATACACATCTTGGAACATTCTATATGAACGGCGGTACAATTGAAAACTGCACAGGCGGTGGTGTAAATGTTCCCGACACATCAAAGGTTGTAATTTCAGGCGATGCAGAAATTAAGAACAATAAAAACGCAAGCGGAGCAGCCTATAACCTTGTTGCAAAAACTCCCGACACAGTAACATTTACCGGTACTCTTACAAAGAAGATATTTGTAAGTAATGCTTTTGCAGAGGGTGAAAAAATTGCCAATGCATCAAATTTGACAGGTGCGGAAAACATCGTTTTAGATCCCGAAGAAGCATACATCGGTAAGGTTGACGGCGACAGAGTTGTATGGCAGAAAAACCCCAATTCCACAGCGAAAGCTCCCGGTGAAGGCTATGTTCCCAAAACCGGTTGGAAAGTTGAAATAAACTCAAGACAGGACCAGGCAAATCGCGTGATAGACGGCGATACCAAAACATTCTGGCACTCATGGTACAGAGCGGAAGCAGGTACAATCGTTGAAAAGGACGACCTTCCTTTCATATTTGATGTTACTCTTCCTTCCGAAACCGTAATTTCGGGTATTGAAATTCTCCCCAGACAGGATTCAAACGGCTCCGGTGTTCCCACAAAGGTTGATTACTATGTGGAAGAAAACGGGGAGTGGGTACTTATCCTTCAGGGTGAATATCCTTCCGGTCACGGTATCAAGCATCACGAGTTTGCAAGAAATATCAAGACCGGAAAAATAAGAATAAAGTTTATTGAAGCAGTTGCAAACTACGGTACACTTGCGGAAATTTATCTTCTTTCCGAAAACAAGGATCTTGAAACAGTGGCTGCTAAAGACCTTATGGGAATCGCCGAAAAAGAAGCACTCTATCCGCTTGACAAGAGCCAGGCATCCGTTTCATACGACTATGACTGGTGGTCAAATAATAGAATAGAAAAAGTAATTGACGGCGTTGATGCATCCTTCTGGCAGGTTGGAACTGCAAGAATCCCCAACGACTTCGAATTTACAGTTGACCTTGGCGAAGTTAAGAAGATGTCAGCAATTTCCTACTATCCCAGACAGTCTGCGGATATGGACGGTTACTGGATGGAATATTCTATAATGACAAGTACCGATGGCGTAGACTTCGTAATTGATGTTGACCATGCAAAAATTGCAACCGAGGAAAGACATTTCGGACGTCACTACAGCTATTTTGATGAGCCTATCGAAGCACGTTATGTTAAATTCTTTATCCACAAGGGTAAGGGTAACATTGCTTCCTGCGGTGAGGTTGACTTCTATGAAGATTATTATGTCAGAGAAGAAAGACTTAAGGCAGAAGCCGAAGAATATAAGCTCACAATCGGAAGCACAGAAATTATGAATAAGGACGAAAAGGTAACACTTGACGTTGCTCCTTACATCGAAAACGGAACAACCTTCATTCCTCTCCGTGGCTTACTTGAACTTATGGGCGCAGAAATCGGATGGGACGGCGATGTTCAGGGAGTAACAATCAAGAAGGGCGATACCGAAATCTATCTTCAGATTCGTTATAAGAATGTATATGTAACCACCACCAAAAACGGTAAGCTTATGTATACACTTCTTGCACCTCCCAGAATTACCGACAACCGTACCTTTGTGCCGATAAGATTTATATCCGAACACCTTGGCTACAACGTGGCATGGGACGGCGCTACACAGACGGTTACAATTACAAAATAACTTAAAAGAAGCTGTGGAAACACAGCTTCTTTTTT
>JAUNRD010000106.1 GCA_030535815.1 Clostridia bacterium | reverse complement strand
TGCTTTTTCAAATTTTCCATATGAAAACTTTTTTAAAAATATGTCTTAGTGAAGGGAAAATGAGAAAAAGTTTTTGTATATTTTTTATACATAACCCGTCAGTTTGTGAATAATTAAACATAGTTTCCGCTATATAATGCAAAAAAGGTGCATAAAGCACCTTTTTGCTTATTTGCTTTTAATGTTTATTTGTTGCCAGATATTATAATTACTGTCCCAATGGAATGTAACAATATTTCCGGATACACTTTTCAGGTTTGGAACCTCTGCCCAACTTCCGTCTGTATCAACATATTTAAGAGCGCGTATTATATTGCCGTTTTTATCAATCGCCATATACTTTATCCCTGCATCAAACATGAAAACACCGTGAATTGTGCCTCCTTCAATGATAAGAGGATAAATATTAACTGCGAGTACATCAATCTTCCATTTTTGTGTCCCGGTATACAAATCTACTGCGAAAAATCCGTCTGCTGTTCCGAAATAGACCGTGTCACCGTCTCTGAAAGCATTCGATATAATATCGCCGGCACCCGCTCTTGGTGTAACAGGCGTTTTATATTTCCAGAGTTCCTTGCCATTTAAATATGCAGCAACAAATCCAACTGCTTCACTGGACTCTCTTCCTTTTGCGTTTTCATCCCACGTTTTAACCGTGATGCTGTTACGCTTTGTAAGATATGTTTTATAATCTCCGCCGGATAATCCTTCCATTTCAAGCGAAAGAATCCTCTTATCATTGTCATAGCTTACACCGCCGAAAACGGCAAGGTCATTAAAATAAATTATTGTTTTTCCGTCAATGTTATGTCCCGTAACAAGATTTCCGTTTACATAGGTCTGAATGTCTGTACGCAAAACATTGTACGCTCTTTTTCCTACCATGCCATAGGAAATCTCGGGTGCCTCATAATGGCTTGTTACCTGAAGCTTTTCAAAGTTTCTTAAAACGCTTAAGGTTCTTGCATTTCCGTCCCATATTACTTCAAAGCCGTAGTCTCTCAGGTCTTCTGCCGCAACTGCGGTATATCCGTTTATGTTGTATGAGGGTATGTCACAGCCGTTTATCTTTGCAACTATATCTGTATAAACCGTATGGTTTATTACCTCTCCGATCTGACCCTTGTTGTCCTTAAGAATGTCAAGTACAGCTTTATCGTCATACTTTTCAATTTTAAACATGCTGTTTTTCATCTGCTCGTATTGAGCTTTGTTTACTTTTTTATTATTTATATAATAATTATAAGGATCCGATCCCGGATTTCCGGTATAATTAAAGTAAAAGCTTTTGTTTCCGGATGTAAGCTTGCCGTTGTTTAACAAATAGTGATCATAATTTTCGTTTCCTGCAGAGCCGTTGTTAAACCACGTCCAGATTCCCTTTTCCGCAGAGCCGTAAATATAGTCTTTTGTATTAATCTCACCAACATAAGCAAGCTTATTGTTTTTCATGGTGTAAATCGTCAAATCATAGCTGTATGAAGGAATCCCCAATCCCTCTCCTCCGTCATACACAATAAGCTCTGTTACACCGTTTTTATCAATGTCGTAAAGGGAATAGTAGATAAACCCTTTATTAAGTGCACTTAAATATGCATTGTACATATTATTTCCGGCGGAGTTGCAAACTACTCCTCCGCAGGCACTTAAAATCAGGATTGTCATAAGCAAAAAGCAAATTATTTTTTTCATTTCATATTCTCCTTTATTTTGGTTTACTTTACCATTGTATAGCAATTTTTGTTTACTGTCAATATATTTTTCAATTTTTGTTTACTTTCAGCATCTGGTAAACTTTATGGTGTATAATATTAAAAAAGGAAGTGATTGCCGTGCAGACCCTTGCTGAGAGACTTATATACCTAATGGAAAATCTTGACATGAAACAGACGGAGCTTGCAGAAAAAGTGGGCATTTCAAAACAGAGTCTGTATAAATATCTTCACTGTCAATGCGAACCCAGGGCAGAAATAATAGCAAGAATGGCCATAACCTTGCACACCTCTGCCGACTTTATTGTCGGGCTTACAAACGACTCTTCCCCCATAGTCCGCGATGCATCTGCCGAAGAGCTTGCCGGAGAAGAACACGCCTTTTTTTCCAAATACAAAAAGCTGTCCAAAGAGGATAAAATCCGGATTGAAGAGCGAATAAATATGTTGCTTGAATAAAAAAACTGTATGACGGAATCCGTCATACAGTTTTTTATTAAGATGCAAGTATTTTTGTCCACGCGTCTGACCAGAGCTTTTCAGCATCCTCCGGGAGATATAAGAATATCTCGCAGCGGGAAAGCTCTTCCTCTGTGGGATAGTAGTTTGTATTTTCTCCTATTTCGGGAGGAAGCATCGAAACAGCCTCTGTGTTGGGCGATGTGTATCCGGTTTCCTCTGCATTACGGAGGGCAATATCGGGGCGAAGCATAAAGTTTACAAACTTTTCAGCCAGCTCCTTATGCTCACTCTTTTCAAGAACAACCATTGTATCTATGGCAAGGTTGCTTCCTTCTAAGGGAACCGCCGTCATTTCAAGCATTCCTTCGCTTTCTGCCACAGCCTTGTTTCCTTCACCGGAGAATACCAGTGCAAGGGCTGCTTCTCCGTTTAACATTTTATCCCTTACCTCATCTCCGCAGTATGCTAAAACATTATCCTTCTGCTCGATGAGAATTGCTTTGGCTTCCTCGATTTCCGCAGCATTATCTGTATTCATGGAATAGCCGAGATATTTAAGAGCCATACCGAGGGTATCTCTCATACCGTTTAACATAAGCACATTACCCTTATACTTTTCGTCAAAGAGTATGCCGATGCTTGTAACGTCCTCTTTTACCATTTCGGTGTTATAAAGAATACCAAGAGTATTCATCATATAAGGAACGGAATATTTGTTTTCGGGATCGTATGAAAGCCCTTTATATTTCCCGTCTATGTATGAAGCATTGGGAATATTTTCATAGTTAAGCTCGTGAAGCATACCAAGCTCTATCATTTTGGAAACGGTGTATTCCGAGGGGAACACCACGTCATAGCTTGAAGAGCCTGAATTCTGAACCTTAGCCATCATTGCCTCGTTACTGTCAAAGGTCTCATATATTACGCGGCAGTTATATTCCTTTTCAAAATCCTCAATAACGCCGTCTGCGATATACTCGCCCCAGTTAAATACCTTCAATGTCTCTTTCTTCTCCCCACCGCATCCTGCAAGGAGTAAGGATGCCATAGCGACAACAAGTGCCAGTGCCAAAATTCTTTTCACCTTTACCAATCTTTCCTTTCGTTTCTTAAATTATATAAACACACTCAGCCCATTTCGCCGAGAGCGCTCATTACTATTGCAATAACCGTGCTTCCCGCAGTTTCCGTGCGGAGGATTCTTTTACCTAAAGTAATTATCCTCGCGCCCTTTTTGCTTCCCATATCCACCTCTGAAGGATCAAATCCGCCCTCGGGACCGATTATTATACCCACGGTTTTAACATCTGTCGGAATTTCTGAAAGAGAGCCGTCCTTTGCATCTTCATAGGGAAAAAGCGCCAGCTCCTTTTCAGCAAGTGAAGCTATTGCTTCGGAAAAGTTTACGGCAGAGTGTACCTTCGGTATAATACCTCTTCCGCATTGCTTTGCCGCCTCAAATGCAATTTTCTGCCAGCGGTCACTTTTTTCTCCCTTGGCAACGCATCTTTTTGAAAGTACGGGATAAATTTCATAAACCCCAAGCTCCACCGCTTTCTGAATGATGGAATCCATCTTCCCGGATTTCGGAATGCACTGATAAAGCGTTACCTTTGTTTCAGGCTCGGCGGGGCATTCTTCCTTTCCGTTTATTTTTAATAAAACTTCTTCCTTTGTGATTTTTTCAATTTCACAAAAGTAGTCCATACCCTCTTTGTCGCAGACGGTTAATTCATCTCCCACCTGCATACGGAGCACTCTCGATATATGATTCACATCGTCCCCCGTGACAGTTATATTATCACTTAAAACCTGACATTTGTCAACAAAAAATTTAGGCATTTATTTCACCTTTTTTCCTTCCGCTTCACTCAGCAGAGTTTTTTTAAGCTTTGCATAGCTTTTAAGCTCTTTTCTGCACTTATCCGTTATTGTATAGCTTTTTCCGTTTTTATTAAACCAGCCATAGTAATTGCTATCAATTATGGACTTTGCCCTGGGGTTTCCCGACAAATAAGGAATGTCGGCCATTTTTATTTCGCCGTATTTTTCCGAAAGCGCCGCAATCAGTATGGCACGCTCCCGGTAAACCGTCATTGTTTTCCCGTTGGTGCCGCCCACATTTTCGTCCCCGTGGCGAAGGGAAAATTCGTCCATCATCTTTTCTCTGGTCTTTTTAGACCGACTTATGGCACCCCTGCGGTCAAATTCCTTTGCCTCAAAGGTAATTTTCGCCTCATCCTCCCTTACGGTTATAAGGCCTATTTCAAGCCGACGCAGTACATGGGATATATTCTGTCTTTTCTTTAAGGCTGCCCTTTTTGCAGGCGGTACGGCGATATATACCTTGTCTGCCACCTTCTGCCTCAGTGCCGCCTGAACGATTACGTCAAGATTTAAGGATAGCTTAAGCTCAACCGCCACGGTTTCGCCGTCCTTTACCGCAAGGACATCGGCATCAAGCACCTCCGCCTTTACGGAATATCCCATATTTTCAAAAAGAGTTTTTACCGGCATATATAAATCTGTTTCCGGCATTTTTATAACTCCTTTCCGTTGACTTAATATGAAATATAGTGTATAATATTTCCGAGGTGTTGTCAATGAAAAAATTTATTTCCTGGAATGTAAACGGTCTTCGTGCCGTATATCAGAAGGGCTTTTCCGAAATCTTTTTAAATCTTGATGCGGATATTTTCTGTCTTCAGGAAACAAAGATGCAGGAAGGGCAGCTGGATTTAGACTTTCCTATCTACCATAAATATTTTAACTATGCCGAAAAGAAGGGCTATTCGGGTACGGCGGTTTTCTCAAAGGAAGAGCCTTTGGCAGTTACCTACGGACTCGGGATTCCCGAGCACGATACCGAGGGCAGAGTAATAACTTTGGAATTTCCCGACTTCTACTTTGTCTGCTGCTACACTCCCAATTCACAGGACGGCTTAAAGCGCCTTTCCTACCGTATGGAATGGGAGGATGCCATGCGGGGCTACCTTTCCTCATTAAAGGAGAAAAAGCACGTTGTCTATACCGGGGACTTAAATGTTGCCCACGAGGAAATTGACCTTAAAAATCCCAAAACCAACACAAAAAACCCCGGCTTTACAATAGAGGAGCGTGAAAAGTTTTCCGAGCTTTTGGCATCGGGCTTTCACGATACCTTCCGCACCCTCTATCCCGACACCGTAACCTATTCCTGGTGGAGCTATCGCTTCAGCGCCAGGGAGAAAAACGCAGGATGGAGAATTGACTATTTTGTAACCGACACCATGGATTTTGTAATAGACAGTAAAATCCACACAGAGATTTACGGTTCCGACCATTGTCCGGTGGAATTACTTGCTGATTTATAAGCCTAATTAAGCCCTGAATGCTTTGACATTCAGGGCTTAATCTTTTTTAATCACTTTTCACTGCTGGTTATATAAACTCTGCGCATATCTTCATTCCACTCAACATTCATATCAAGTGCATCTGCAATGAATCTTATAGGTACAAGCGTACGATTATTCATAATAACACCCGGAGAATCAAGACAAACAGTGTCGTCATTGACAAAAGCTGTATTTTCTCCAATGCCGAGTTTAATCTTGGTTGCCCCTTTAACTGCCGTTACGGTATTTGTTTCTGAATCCCATAAAATTTCACAACCAAGTGTTTCAAATATTTTTCGCATCGGCACTAACACTCTGCCATTTATTATCACGGGAGGCGTATCAAAATACAAATCTACACCGTTTACATAAACGGTAATCGGTCTTTCAACGGCAGGTCTTCTTTCAGATGCATCATCGGGAATTTCTAAAATCCCGGCTCTCGTAATGCCTGTATCGGTATCAAGAATTGAAAAACTGTACTTGTTTTTTTCTATATAATCCAAGTCGAAAAAACCAAAGGGCGTTATTTCAGCACCATATTTATTTATCAGTCCGCTACCCAAATCATTTTTTGTTGCTATTGCAATTCCGTTATTAAATGGTCGAATATCCGCATAGGTAAACTCTGTAATTCTGTTTCCATCGCTGTCCAAAACTGCTTTGTCAGTTGCCGGAGGCGTAAGTCCCGAATATAAAATTGTTATCTTTATACCTGTAAAAACCCCGCCATTGGCTATGACATTATAATCTCTTGGTGAGATTTTTGTTTGCCCGTTATTATCTATATAATACCATTCTCCTGCTTCCGGCTCTTCCGAAACTTTTGCCAAACCATTCTCAAAATCCCACGCATGGCTGTATTTGAAAGGTATAACAAGCTCCCACTTTTTGTTGATATATCCGTATTTTCCTTTTTCTTCCGAATACACCCTTGCAAGTCCGTCTCTGAATTTATACGGAAAACGACCTATATAGTAGTAAGAATTACTTTCATCATAAACATTTATATATCTCCAACCCTCGTCAAAAACAGCAACAATATCGTTATCGCAAATTTCTATATCATCATAAATACA
>JAUNRD010000105.1 GCA_030535815.1 Clostridia bacterium | reverse complement strand
ACAGCCTTGTATGCAACGCCTGTCTGAACTAAAAGTTCAACGCTCTGATCTGTTGTGCTGTATGTGATTTCAGTACTGGGAAGAATTTCAGTAAATGTTGTTCCGTCAGTAGATGCTAAAACAGTTACCATTTTGGGATTTCCGCCCTTGTTATCAAAACGGGGGAATATTCTGAAGCCGCCGATTTTCTGTGCTTCAGTAAATGTAACTGTAACAGTTCTGTTTTCTGCTGTTGCACCCGCTGTGGGACTTGTATGCCAGTATGCACCGTCATCAGTTGTAGCGGTTGTTGCCTGCCATATGCCGTCGAAAAGGTTACCAACGGGTTTCCAGTCACCGCCATAGCCGGAGGGGCTTGTTGCAGTAAAGTATGTGCTCTGGAGGTAATAATCTCTCTTAGCTTCTGCAAGAGCGGGATCATATTCCTCTGCAGTAACTGTATCAAGCACTTCATCAGCATCAAGCATAATGATTTCTTCAATGTCAAACTGACCGTGAGCATTTACACCCGTTACACGGAACTTGATATAACGTGCTTCAACGTTTACAGCTGCACCGTCAAATTTAAATCCGAAATCACCGTACTGAGGTGTAACCTCTGTTGTACGGGTGGTGGTTGAATTATCAAGATTACCCCAGGTTTCTCCGTCTTCAGAAACCTGAATTTCAAGGGCTGTTGCTTTTCTTGCCTTCATACCTCTTGCCTTATGGTCGTCCATAAGTCTGATACCGGAGAAGGTTTTAACATCACCAAGGTCAATCTGAAGGGTTGTTGCATTTGTCGCATCACCTGTGTACCAACCCATTGCACCTTCGGTAGCACCGCTGATTGTGGGGAACACGTCAAATTCACCTGTTGTGGATGCACCGGTCTTTAAGCCTTCGGTGTAAAGTCCGTTATAGGTGGACGCAAGGTTACCCTGAAGGCCACCGGATACCTTTGTAACAACAGCACCTTCAAGCTCAGTAAGATATGTAACACCGTCATTTTCTGCAGGAATGAGAGCCTTTGCTGTTACGCCTGCTACATTTGTTGCAGAAAAGTCCTCGGATGTGAGGGTGTCGTTTGCATCAACTTCGTCAAGAAGAACGATTTCTTCAATTTCCCATTCGCCCCAGTTGTTAACTGCGGTTACGTTAAACTTAAAGTAACGTGCTTCTACGTTTACAGCTGCAGAGCTTTTCTTGAATGCAAAGTCTCTGTATTTAGTTGTAAAGTCTTCATTTGTTGCATTGTCAAGGGCATACCAAAGCACACCGTCAGCGGATACTGACAGCGAAACGGTCTTTGCCTTTCTTGCGCTGTAATGTCTTGCTCTTGAAGAGTCATAAAGACGGATACCGGAGATAGTCTTCGCTGCGCCTAAGTCAACGGTAACAGTTGTCTTACCCGGCTGACCCATAAAGCCTGTGGGTGTTCCGTTGGGCTCATAAAGTCCCTGGTCAGCATCACTTACGGTATACTTACCGTCGATAGTCTTTGCGATGTCGCCTTCTTTACTTCCTGTACTTACCTGGCTTACGCTTGCGCCGGTAAACTCGGTGAAGTATGTAACACCGTCACCTTCAGCAGCTCCAAATGAAGCCACGTCGGAGTTAGCCAAAAGCTCAACTTCCTCCTCCCCGTAAATTTCAACTAATTCGTCTTCGGAAACTTCCTCAATTGCGGGAATTTCCAGCACCTCTTCTGCGAAAGAGGTGATTGCTGCCGCAGGTGCCAATGTCATAATCATGCACAATACGAGCAGTACAGATAAGATTTTTCTCATGATGTTTCCTCCCTTTGCTTCTTATCATTTTGATAGTATTTTTTTGCACGATTTCAAGACGCGGAGATTCGTCAGCCGACAATCCACGCATTATGATATCATACTGTATCATATATAATACATCAAAATGCCCCCCTATGTCAACAAAAAAAAACTTTTTCGAAACATTTTTTTTACCTTTCTGTAAAGAAACGCCTTTCTTTTAGCGAAGTGCACAAAGTTTTTCTTTTTTTATGTGCATTTCGACGGATGGAGTGGGTGGCTTTTTCTGTTTTTGTGGAGTTCCCCCTCTCCGTCAGCCTTCGGCTGCCCCATCGGCAATTTCTTCTTAAAAATTGCCCAAGCCCAAGGTGGAGGCATTAAAAAGAAAGCCAAGGCTCCCCCTTGGGCTTAGGCAAATTTTCTTCGCAAAATTTGCTTATGGCTGTCTGAGGAGAATTTTTGCCTTCAGCATAAAATTCTACGATGACTGAGAGGGCGTTTTTCCTTTTGGAAAGCCGGCTGAAGGAAAAAATAAAGTGAAGGATTATTCCCTTCACCTTGTTCTTTCCTTTATTATATTATCAATGGCCATACATACACCTTCAAAATTTCCATCCACATCGGCATTGGAAAACCTGATAACCAAAAGTCCAAGGCTGTCGAGCTTCTCTGTTCTCACTTTATCCTGCATCATCCCTTCATCCATATAATGATGCGATCCGTCAAGCTCTATTACAAGTTTTGCGCTGTGACAATAAAAATCCGCTATATAATTTCCGATTATTTTCTGTTTGTATATCTTCACAGGGTATGCCCGCAAAAAGTCATACCATAAATGCCTTTCCTGCCTTGTCATATTCCGCCTCAACGCTCTTGCATTTTCGAGCAGTTTAGTATTTTTGGGTAGTGGCATATTTTCCATTCCTTTCTTTATTATATTTCCCTCTCCGTCCTTTGCTCCGCAAAGTCCACCTCCCCCAAGGGGGAGGCTTTAAAAGGAGGAGAGCCAAGGCTCCCACTTTGGGAGGCATTAAAGCCGGAGAGCCAAGGCTCCCACTTTGGGGGAGCTGTCATCGGCTGATTTTTGCCTTTGGCATAAAATCAGCCGATGACTGAGAGGGCGGCAAAAGGAGGGATTGCTCCCTCCTTTTATCATTTCGTTATTGTAACTGTCTGCGCCTCGCCGTTCCAGGAAACGTTATAGCCTAAAATTTCCGATACGAATCTTACGGGTATAAAGGTACGGTTTTCCGATATCACCGGGGGATTAAGAAGAGTATACATCATCTTTCCCTTGGGGTAGCGTGTATCTGTAACCCACACGATATTGTTCCATATCTGAAGCTCGATTGTCATAACTTCCGTCTTAAGGGTAATTTTCTCTTTTGCTCCGTCCCAGGTGATTTCTGCGCCCATTTCCTCGACCAATCCTCTTAAGGGGATTAATGTTGAGCCGTTTACGATGAAGGGCGCAACGTCCAAAACCTTTTCGCTTTCGGTCTTCTCCTTACCCTTTACAGCCTTTATGGTTTTATCGCCGATTTTAAGGGTATAGGTTTCGCTTGCTTCTTCCGTTCTTTCCTTTCGTGCCGTTCCCGACTCAAAGAAGGAAATGTCCGTTGCAGAAACTCTGCCTGCATTATATTCCACAATTTCGATGTCGAAATACTTAGCCTCAATTTCCTCGTCAAACACAACTACCTTTTCCGATACATCGTCGGCGAAGGTGACTTCCTTTTCAGAAAATTCAAGACCGTCAACTGACCAGCGCAAGATTGCCTTGTACCATAAGCCGTGTTTATCCTCAGACCGTCTCGGAAGATAGTGGAATTCCTTAATCTTATATATCTCGCGGAACTCAACCTCGATGGTTACGGGGCGTGTTCCCGTGGTTTCCGTCTGCCATATGGTATCCGACCTTCCGTCAAAGGCTCTGTTTATAGTGTTATTGTTCCACACAGGCTCTGCGCAGTATCCGGTTGTCTCCTCAGTCGGTATCTGATAGAGTCTGTGAAGCACCTCATAGTCCTGATAAGCGGAAAGTGCCACGGTTTCAAGGTCGTCCCTTCCCTTTACGGCACTAAACTCCGCAAAGCTTCCTATGTTACCGTTTCCTCCCTTTATTATAAGACGTATTCTTTTAGCCTCGATATTTCCCACAAGGCGGAAATTTCTTATTGCACCGAATGCCGCCGTCTGCGAAAAGGCGATGGACTCGTTTTCAAGTATAGTGTAAAATGCGCCGTCGTCCGAGCCTGATGCCTGAAGGTCAAAAAGCTTTACGTCGCCGGAGTGGGAATCGGTTCTCGGCAAAATTACAAATTCCGAAATTTTTGTAAGCTCGGGAAGTGTGAAGTCAATGGTGTAGGGCGGCTTCTGCAGATTTTTCGCCTTGCCGTCCTCAACCTCATAATAGGAATGCCAGATTGTCTTCTGTTTACCGTCAATTAAGTTTTTCGCAGGTGCACCCTTAAATTCCGAGTCCGCAGTAGCCTTCCAGCCTGCCTTCGGCACTTCGTTTTCAACTGTGAAGTCGGATGCGGGCTCTGCCGGCTTTTCCTCCTTCGGCTCGTCCTTTGCAGGTTCGCCTTTTTCGCTTCCTTTAATAAACTCAAGCTCACCGCAGGTGGCATAGCCTGTTCCGTAGGAATCGGTTATTTCAATTTTTACGCCGAGAAGCTCCATATCGCCCCAGGAGAGTGTCTGTGCTGCGTGGCGCATAGCATCTGACGAAAGCTTGTATTTAAATATTTCCTTATATTCTTCCCCGTCGGTTGTTCCGTAAACGGTCATCGCCCTTACGGTTCCCGATTCAGAGTCGCTTCGGGGGGTATAGATAAGTCCCGACACGGTAAGGGGGCTTACGAAGTTTACGGTGATATAGTGGGGCCACTTTTCTATCTCTCCGAGCTTTCCGTCAACCACGGTATAGTGAGTATGCCAGAAGGTAGAAGGATTTCCGTCAAATATCTTATTTATTGTTCCGCCAATGTCGGAGGTGGTCTCTACAAGCCAACTTGAATCATAGGGGATTTTTTCATAGGGAGCTTCCTCTTCCTTTTTCCCGTCTGCGGTAATTGTACCGGGAGTTACAACGGCGTTTTCAGCCTTTGCCTCACCGCCGGTTAAAAACTTAAGCTCACCGCAGGAGGCATAGCCCGAGCCGTAGGAATTGGTTACTTCAATTTTTATGGCGGTCATTTCCTTGTTGCCCCAGGAAATTGTTTTGGATTCAAAACGTCCGGCGTCCCCTGCAAGCTTATATTCCGCAATTTTTGTAAAGGTTTCCCCGTCGGTGGATGAGTATACATTCATCGCCCTGACGGTTCCCGAATCAGAATCGCTTCGGGGTGTGTAGATAAGTCCCGACACGGTTAACGGGCTTATAAAGTTTACGGTTATGTAGTGGGGCCACTTTTCAACATCAGAAAGCTTTCCGTCAACCACACTGTAGCGGGTGTGCCAGAAGGTTGATGCATTACCGTCAAATATCTTATTGATTGTTCCGCCAATGTCGGAGGTGGTCTCCAAAAGCCAGGAAGGATCATAGGGGATTTCCGCTTCCGCGGCACATACAGGCACAAGGAGACTTATTGCAAGCAAAAGTGTGAGAATTATTGAAAATATTTTCTTCATCTATACCGCCTCCTTAATTTAAGTGTGACATCACGGCATTTACCGTATCTTTAGGTGCTGTTCCCCTCATGCAAAGGGTGTATGTTCCGTTTCCGAAGCTCTTTACCTCATAGCCGTAGCACTCTGCAATGAAGGAAAGAGGAATGTAGATTATTCCGTCAACCGCCTTAACGGGAGCAGAAAGCTTGACGGGCGCTCCGTCCGCCTTTGCATCAAGTGTGCCGATAGTGGTATATGTCCACATATAATTTACAGCTTCGGTAAGGTCATCATTCATTTCAAAGTGATAGGTACGAAGTACGTTGTAGAAGGAATTGTAGTCCGTCTTTGTTCTGCCGTAGCCCATAACCTCATTGAAGGTATCTTCGGGAATGTAGAGAGTTCCGGCCTCTTCAAAGGCACGGACATTTCTGTCCTTTTCGTATACCGGCATCTTTGCGCCCGAAACTATCATATTTTCCGCACCCGCCTTTATGACGGATGTATCGTAAAGGCTTGCACGTTCGCTTTCTGTAAGAGATGTTTCGGGGATCTCGGTATATACATAGTTGAATCTTCCGTAGGGAGCCGTGCTGCCTTCCGAGTAGAAGTTCATAAAGTCTTCCTTGCCTGAAACAGAATCCGTCCACTTGAATTCAAAGTCAACTGTGCCTGTTTCACCTATTACACTTCTCGGAATTTTAACTGTCATGCTCTTTCCTTCTATATTCAATTCAGCTGTTCCCACTGCCTCAAAGAAGGTGCCGTTTGCCTTGGAAAGTGTTCCCTTTCCGTCAACGTTTACGGCAAACTCATAGCCTTCCCAGCCCGTCTTATACATTCTGTCGGTGTTTATATAAAGGTTTAAGAAGTTTTCGCCTTCTTTTATGTCGTCTTTGCAGTTTACAAGGAAATAGAAGTTGTCCGCATCAAAGGATACCTTTGCAGAAAGAATTGCATTTACTACCTTTGTTTTGTAGATATTGGGCTCAAAGTCGGTTCCCGCCTTTGCATAGCCTATGCTGTTACGCTCATAGGACTGGTCTGCATTGAGAAACTCAGGGCCTACACCGTTCCACTGCGAAAGGTCGCCCGCAATATCAATGGTTTTCGCTCCGCTTGCCGTAGGTACGGGGCGTACACCTTTATACTTTCTGATAAAGTCAACCATCAGGTTGTAATAGTCGTCCTTTAATGCTCCTCTTGAAGGCTCAAAGTCACGGCTGTTTTCATCGTCGAAGGTATCAACAAAGGCGTTGGGGTTTCCGTACCAGTCCTCAAAACGGATTGCGGTCTGCTCGTTCCAGCCG
>JAUNRD010000531.1:513-1541 GCA_030535815.1 Clostridia bacterium | reverse complement strand
TCATAAAAAATACCTCTCTTTTTGATTTACTATATTTTATCAAAGAAAATTATATATTTATATAAATTTCTCACCACAAAACATAGTATACACATCAAAAGGTGTTTGTCAAGATTAAAATATACATTATTATATTGTTGACAATTTCAGGAAAATGTTGTATAATAACAAAGTTAGTTTAATAGTTTCCGGCAAGTGGGGGAGTCTGTCACAGAAAGTAATTTCTGTTTGCCGGGTTGGAATCTGACAGGCGAAAGTCTGTCTTTTATTTTATTTTACTCAAGAGGAGGATATCATGGAAAATTTAATGGTCATTTTCGGCAACGTGCTGAAACTTAACTGGCAAAGCATGATAATGTGGATTATCGGAGGAATTTTAATCTACCTTGCAATCAAAAAGGATATGGAGCCTACGCTTCTTCTTCCCATGGGCTTTGGTGCGATTTTGGTAAACATTCCTATGTCCGGTGCGGTAACGCAGATTCTGGAAAACGGTGAAGAGGAAATAGGCGCCTTAAGCACACTTTATGATGCAGGTATCGCAAATGAGCTTTTCCCGTTGATACTCTTTATCGGTATCGGCGCGATGATTGACTTCGGCCCCCTTTTGACAAATCCCAAGCTTATGATTTTCGGTGCCGCAGCTCAGTTTGGTATTTTCTTTACCCTTTGTATGGCATCAATGTTTTTTGGAGACAAGGATGCGGCATCCATCGCTATCATCGGTGCGGCTGACGGTCCTACATCCATCGTTGTTGCGCAGAAGTTGGAGTCGGGCTTTACAGGACAGATAATGGTTGCGGCATATTCCTATATGGCGCTGGTTCCCATTATTCAGCCTCCGATTATAAAGCTTTTAACCACCAGAAAAGAAAGATTAATCCGTATGGAATATCAGGGAAAGGATGTATCCAAGCTTACAAAGATACTTTTCCCCATCGTAATCACACTTGTTGCTTCTATTATTGCACCCACTGCGGCAAGCCTTATCGGATTCTTGATGTTCGGTAACTTAATAAGAGAGTGCG
>JAUNRD010000531.1:0-503 GCA_030535815.1 Clostridia bacterium | reverse complement strand
GAAACCGCGCAGAAGGTTTTAGCTAACCTTGTTACAATTTTCCTTGGCATCACAATTGCAACACAGATGCAGGCAGAGAAATTCCTTCAGCCTGAAACACTTTTGATTTTAGGACTTGGCCTTGTTGCATTTATCTTTGATACTGCAGGTGGCGTACTTTTTGCAAAATTATTAAACCTTTTCTTAAAGAAAAAGATAAATCCCATGATCGGTGCGGCAGGTATTTCCGCATTCCCTATGTCAGGAAGAATTGTTCACAAAATGGGTCTTAAGGAAGATCCTCAGAACTTCCTTTTAATGCACTCCATCGGTGTAAATGTATCGGGACAGATTGCATCGGTTATTGCCGGTGGTCTTATCCTTAATTTCTTCTTAGGTAAATAACAGGAGGGGTTAGTATGATTATTAATAATGTAAATAAAGAAGCTGTAGCAGAAGAAAAAACAACAGTTGCAACCGAAGCTGCTGAAGAAACTGAAGCTACAACCGAAACCGCTGAAGTC
>JAUNRD010000530.1 GCA_030535815.1 Clostridia bacterium | reverse complement strand
CACTGTCATTCTGAGTCCGAAGGGTGAAGAATCTATTTCCCCCACACAAAAAAGCCTCCCAAAGGAGGCTTTAGCTTATTTTATTCCTTTCATCCAAAGATACGCAAGATGAGTCCACTCTGCTGCGGATTCGTTTACCCATCCCGGATTTCCGACCTCGGTAATTTTTGTTGCAAGCGCCATTCCGTGGGGCGCTTCTTTGAAAATATGAAGCTCGAAGGGCATTTTCGCATCGGCATATGCCTTTGCAAAAGCAAGAGCGTTATATACAGGAACTGCCTGGTCCGTTGATGTGTGCACAATAAATGCAGGAGCGGATTTTTCGTCAACTCTTGTTTCAAGTGAGTATTCCGAAAGCTCTGCTTCCGTAGGCTCTACTCTTCCCGTAAGGTTCTGGAAAGAGCCCTTGTGAGTTGGTACGAGAGCTGAAATTACTGGGTATACGGGGATAATACCGCAGGGCTTGTTAAAACCGTAGGGCATATCAATTTCTTTATAGATTTCGTCCATATGCCAGAGTGTGCCAAGGGAAGCACAAAGGTGTCCTCCTGCAGAAAAGCCCGTTGCAAAAACTCTGTCGGGGTTAAGTCCGTAAAGGTCAGCGTGTTCCTTTATATATTTCATAGCCTTTGATGCTTCGATTAACGGACGGGGGAATTTTGCCTTTTCACCAACGGAATAGTGAAGCACAAAGGCGCAAAGTCCCTTTGCCACAAAGTCAAGTGCAATGGGCTCCCCCTCTCTGTCATAGCATACACAGGCATACCCGCCTCCGGGAATTACCAAAATCGCATCACGGACAAAGCCCTGAAGCTTTTCGGGAGCGTAAACCTCCAGATATATATTTTCATCCTTATCGGAAAGTGCTATTTTTTCATATATCATAAAATCATTCCTTTCCCTGTTTTTATCAAGTATAGCACTTATAAAGAATTTTTGCAAGCAAAAAAGCCACCCGCCGGGTGGCTTTTTAGCATACATCAATTTTCTAACGCTGCTTTCTTTATTTCTTCATACGCCCAATGTTTATCCGGAACATCATTTGCAGTCAGAGTATCTTTCGCTTCGGCTTTTATAATTCTGTTAATTATGGTAACGATTTCAGCTCTGGTTATATTGTTATCAGGTTTGAACGTTCCGTCAGGATAGCCGCTTATATATCCCTCTTTTACAAATCCTTTGATATATTTTTCTCCCCAATGTCCATTTATATCAGAAAAAGTTTCATCACTGCTTTGAGCGTCTTCCAGCTTTAGCATAACATAAAGTATTTTAACAAATTCAGCACGGGTAATTCCTTTTTCTCCTCCAAATGTTCCGTCAGGATAGCCTGCAATTATATCAGCACCGAAAAACAGTTCTACATTCTCCTTGTATTTTTTATCCACATCAGTAAACTCACATTTTTTACCTGTTTTTTCAATATCAAATAAAATTGCCAGCGCCTCAATAATTTCATACCTTGTTCCCGCTTCATCAGGAGCAAATGCTCCTTCAAACCGATTCCTCATATAAGGAATGCCCTCTACCTTTTCTTTCAATG
>JAUNRD010000104.1:1985-6703 GCA_030535815.1 Clostridia bacterium | reverse complement strand
TATAGGCGCAGGAGACGGCGGAAACATTCTTCTTCACGACTTAACAACCAATACCACATCCAATACGCTCTATAATATAGTCGGCTTTATTGATAACGACCCCAAAAAGAAAAACTCATTTATCGAAGATGTTAAAATTTTAGGAAACACTGATGATATCCCCTTTATATGCAAGCATTATTCAGTTGATGAAATTCTTCTTGCGATCCCTTCCATCTCTGCCAAGAAGCGCACCGATATATTGAATATATGCAATAAAACCGGATGCAAATTGAAGATAATGGAAAGCCTTGAAAAGTCCCTTCTTGACGGAACCGGTTCCAAATTTGTAACCAGAAATGTGGAGATAGAAGACTTGCTTCCCAGAGAAAGTGTTGTTCTTGATAACAGCGCCATAGAAGAAGACATCCGAGATAAAGTTGTTATGGTTACAGGTGGCGGTGGCTCAATCGGAAGTGAGCTTTGCCGTCAGATTGCAAAGTTTTCTCCCGAAAAGCTTATCGTACTTGACATTTATGAAAACAACGCCTATGACCTTCAGATGGAACTTCGGGAAAGTCATCCCGAATTGAATCTTGAGGTGGTAATCGCCTCCGTAAGAGACAACGAAAGAATAGACCATATATTTGCTGAATGTAAACCCCATATAATTTTTCACGCCGCAGCGCACAAACACATTCCGCTGATGGAAGACTCCCCCGGAGAAGCAATCAAAAACAACGTTTTCGGAACATACAATGTTGCAAATTTTGCTGCTAAGTATAACGTTTCAAAATTTGTTATGATTTCAACCGATAAGGCTGTTAATCCAACAAATGTTATGGGCGCTACAAAAAGAATGTGCGAAATGATCATACAGGCAATGGATAAATTAAGCAGCACCACAAAGTTCGTAGCTGTAAGATTCGGAAATGTACTTGGCTCAAACGGCAGTGTAATCCCCCTCTTCAAACGACAGATTTCCCACGGTGGTCCGGTCACCGTAACTCATAAGGACATAACCCGTTTCTTTATGACAATTCCTGAGGCTGCACAGCTTGTAATCCAAGCCGCTGCCAATGCAAACGGCGGAGAAATATTCGTACTTGACATGGGAAGCCCTGTAAGAATCTACGACCTGGCTGAAAACCTTATCCGCCTTTCGGGTTATACTCCTAATGTGGATATTCCCATAGAAGTTACCGGATTAAGACCCGGTGAAAAGCTTTATGAAGAACTTCTGATGTCAGAAGAAGGTCTGACAGATACAATCCACAAGAAAATTTTCATCGGCAAGCCCTTTGACATCACAGTAGAAGAGGTCGAAAAGAAAATTTCCATATTGGCGGAGGCTGTCAAAACCGCCGATTCCGACATAATAAAAGAGGCAATCCACCAGGTTGTCCCCACATACAAACGAACAGACAATTAAAAAAGCGGAGAGCATAAGCTCTCCGCTATTTTTGAAGCAGGACTGTAAGCCGGGTTCTGTATCAGACAATCATCTATCTATGCCATATATCTCTATATGGCTAAAGCCGCCTGCCAGAAAGGAGACGGGCCATCTTTAATCCTCTCTGCCATTACAGACGTTGCTCCGGATGGGGTTTACACGGCCTTCGGATTACCCCGAAGCCGGTGAGCTCTTACCTCACCATTTCGCCCTTACCCATAGGACAATATTTATTTTCCGACGGGCGGTATGTTTCTGTTGCACTTTCCTTAAAGTTACCTTCACCGGGAGTTACCCGGCATCCTTTGCCCCGGAGCCCGGACTTTCCTCATTACAGGATTTCTCCTGTCCCGCGATTGTCTGTCCTACATCCTTTTCATTATAGCATAATCAAATCAGCTTTGCAAGAGTTTTATATTATTGCAAGTTTATCCTCTGCTATTCCTATTGTGCAAATATCCCCTGCCTTAAGATGGCCTCTTATAATTGCCTCTGCCACAATATCTTCCATATCGTTGGAAATTAATCTTCGCATAGGACGGGCGCCATTCTTATCGTCATATCCCTTTGATGCGATAAATTTCTTTGCTTCATCCGTAACCACAAGCTTTATACCTTTTTCTGAAAGCATAAATGTGATATCCGAAAGCATAATGTCCACAATCTTCAAAGAGTCTTCTTCCGTGATGCGGTTAAATACCACGACCTCATCCACTCTGTTTAAGAATTCAGGACGGAAAACATCCTTAAGAGCACGCTTCACTTTTTCAGAATCCGCCTCTGTAGCATCGGGAGTAAATCCGAGTCCTGAGCCCTTCCAGTCGGAACCTGCATTGGAGGTCATAATAATTACGGCGTGCTCAAAGCTTACCACCTTGCCGTGGCTGTCAGTAAGACGACCGTCATCCAATATCTGAAGAAGAATGTTGTGAATATCGGGGTGCGCCTTTTCAATTTCGTCAAGTAAAATAACAGAATACGGACGGCGTCTTATCTTCTCCGTAAGCTGACCCGCATCGTCATAGCCCACATATCCGGGAGGAGAGCCGATGATTTTCGCAACGGAATGCTTTTCCATATACTCCGTCATATCCATGCGGATGATATAGTCCTCGCTGTCAAACATGGCCTCGGCGAGAGCTTTTGCAAGCTCTGTCTTACCTACGCCCGTGGGACCGACAAATATAAATGATGCAGGACGCATCTTTTTAGAAAGTCCCGCACGGTTTCGCCTTATTGCGCGGGCAACGGCATCCACCGCCTTATCCTGTCCGATTACCCTCTTATGAAGAATATCCTCTAAAGATAAGAGTTTATCGGTTTCAAGCTCGGTTATTTTCTGAACCGGGATTTTTGTCATATTTTCGATTACCGCCGCAATATGTTCAACGGTAAGGGAGGTGAACTCACTTGCCTTTTCAAGCTGTGCTATTTCTGCGCCAAGCTGTTCCTCTCTGGTTTTGTACTCAGACATCTTTTTATAATATTCAATGGAATCGTCATTTTCAACAGCTTCTTTTTCAGCAGTGAGGTTGTTAAGTTCACGTTTTAACACCGTAAGTCGTGCAAGAGCTTCGTTTCCGAGATTTGCCTTACTTCCCGCCTCGTCGATTACGTCAATTGCCTTATCGGGCAAAAACTTTTCGTTTAAGTAGCGCTCGGACAATACTGCAGCAGCCCTTAAGCACTCGTCTGATATAATTACGTGGTGATAGTTTTCATAGTAAGGTCTTATGCCCTTTAATATTTCAACCGTTTCTGAAAGAGACGGCTCATCTACAATAATTGTCTGGAATCTTCTCGCAAGAGCCGTGTCCTTTTCAATGTGCTTTCTGTACTCTGTAAGAGTTGTTGCACCGATTATCTGCACCGCACCGCGGGCAAGGGCAGGCTTTAAGATATTTGCGGCATTCATTGCTCCCTCCGCATCCCCCGCCCCCATAATATTATGGATTTCGTCAATTACAAGAATGATGTTTCCGCATTTTTTTGCTTCCTCAATGATACCCTTAAGTCTTGCTTCAAACTGACCGCGGAACTGTGTTCCTGCCACAATTGCTGTAAAATCAAGGGCATAAACTTCTTTATCAAGGAGCTTTTCAGGCACTTTCTTTTCCACAATACGAACAGCCAGTCCCTCTGCAATGGCGGTTTTACCCACACCGGGCTCGCCAAGCAGGCAGGGGTTATTTTTTTGTCTTCTGTTAAGTATCTCAATTAAGCGCTGAATTTCTCTGTCGCGTCCGATAACTCTGTCAACCTTGCCCTCTTTTGCACGCTCATTAAGGTTGGTACCGAAGGTTTCAAGCATCTTTCTCTTATTAGGCTTTTTACCCGGCTCTTTTCTGTCGTGCTTTTCGGGCTTTGCATCTTCTGTATCCAGATCTTCTTCCATTCCATCAGCACCGTTTTTCGGAAAAAGACCGCTCATCATACCGGGGATTTCACCGCCGAACATATCGGCAATCTGATTAGTCATATTTTCAAGTTCTTCCTCGGACAGATTTTCCATATCGGGCATATTGGGCATAATTTTATCAACTGCAGGTATGCCCATTTCCTTTGCACATTTAAGGCAAAGTCCTTCATTTATGGTCTTTCCGTTTTCAAGCTTGGTTATAAACACGACTGCCACATTTTTATGGCATCTCGTACACATCATCATAAAAATTCAATCCTTTCCATAGTAAAGTACAGTATAACACACTTTATTAAAAAATTCCACTAAAAATCATAAACTTTATGTAAATATTTTTTCGCATAAAGTTTTCTTTTCTGTCAAAACTAAATAAAAAAATAAAAAGGAGCTTTCCGATGAGTGAAATTTCCAAAAAAGATTATAACAAGCTTTCAGATTCATTGGCTAAAAAATCTCCCATAGTAAAGAACACCGCCTTTGCATTCCTTATTGGCGGTTTAATCTGTGCCATAGGGCAGATTTTGCTTGATTTTTACTCTTCGCTTGATGTTTCCGATAAGGTAGCAGGAGCTTTGGTAACCGTTACGCTCATTTTATTTTCCGCCATTTTAACAGCCATCGGCGTATATGATAAAATTGCAAAGCTGGCGGGTGCCGGCACATTGGTGCCCGTAACAGGCTTTGCAAATTCCATCGTCTCCCCTGCCATGGAATTTGTCCCCGAGGGCTATATTTTAGGTGTCGGCGTAAAGATATTTTCAATTGCGGGTCCGGTTCTGACCTATGGCGGACTTACCAGCGTCATATGCGGTCTTATCTATTATTTTATGCGAGGTGCCCTATGATTACCCATAAAGGAAAGCAAAG
>JAUNRD010000104.1:0-1975 GCA_030535815.1 Clostridia bacterium | reverse complement strand
TGTTATATTCGAAAACACGCCTTATATAAAAAGTTATGCATCCATCGCAGGAAAAAAAGAAGGCGAAGGACCGCTTGGTAAGTTCTTTGATTTGATTGAGACAGATGAATATTTCGGACAGAAAAGCTTTGAAGCGGGCGAATCCGAAATGCTTAAAAGAACGGTTAATTTAGCCTTTTCAAAGTGCGGCAAAGTGCCGTCTGATGCAGATGTGCTTTTTTCGGGAGACCTCTTAAATCAATGTGTCAGCAGTATATATGCCATAAGGGATTTAAACGTTCCTTACATTGGCATCTACGGCGCCTGCTCCACCATGGCAGAGGGGCTTATGCTGTCCTCTATGGCAGTTGCATCGGGCTTTGCCCACCTTTCGGCTAATTCTACAAGCTCCCACTTCTGCTGTGCGGAAAGGCAGTTCCGCTTTCCCCTTGAATACGGCTCACAGCGCCCTCCCACGGCACAATGGACATCAACGGCATCGGGATGCATCGTGCTTTCAAATGAAAAAACAGCTCTTAAAATAACAAGTGCCACTGTCGGCAAAATCGTGGATAAGGACATAAAGGATGCGGCAAATATGGGAAGTGCTATGGCTCCCGCCTTTGCCGACACGGTTAAGATGCACCTTACAGATTTATCCCTTACGCCCGATTATTACGACCTTATCATATCTGGAGACCTGGGCACACTCGGAAGTGCCCTTTCCGATGAGCTTTTGCTTCGCGACGGAATTGATATACGAAACAATCACTTTGACTGCGGATGCGAAATTTACGACCTTGAAAAACAGGACGTGCACGCAGGCGGAAGCGGATGCGGATGCAGCGCAAGCGTACTTTGCGGCTACATCTTGCCAAAGCTTGAATCGGGGGAGCTTAAAAGAGTGCTCTTTGGTGCAACGGGAGCCTTAATGAGCCCGGAGCTTTCCAAGCAAGGCGAATCCATCCCCGGAATCTCCCACGCCGTTGCAATAGAAAGAGCATAAAAAACGGAGCCGACGGCTCCGTTTTTCTTATAATGCTTTTTCGCTTTCTGTTCTCATATTAAGGGCAATTTCAAGGTTGCCGTTTTTTGTGCGAAGGTCATCAATAAACGCCTTGCTTTCCTTCATATCGTTTAATACTACACGGTATGTAAGGCGGTATAAACTTCCCATATCTGTAGTTTTTGTTCCGATGATTTCATAAGACTTAAGATACTTTTTGAAAATTTCATCAAAAGCACCCTCGTACTCGAGGTTCTCGGGAATTGTGATTTTAAGAATCTTTTCCGCATCCCTTGCTCCTCCGAAATCAATCTTTACATAGAGAAGTAAAATGATGCAGGAAATTACTGCAAGGGCAACTGCGATGAACACAAAGCCTGCACCCGATGCAAGGCCAACCGCCATTGCAAGGAAAATCGTACAGATATCCTTTGCTGTTCCCTGAACGCTTCTGAATCTTATAAGGCTGAAGGCACCGGCAACAGCCACACCTGTTCCGACGTTACCGTTTACAACCATTATTATCGCCTGAACGATAAAAGGAAGAAGTGCCGTTGTCATAATAAAACCCTTTGAATAGGAAGGATTTTTATACATATGACAAAGTGCAATTAAAACACCAAGTACAAGGGAAACCGCTGTACATATAAAAAACTCTCCAAGTCCTACAGATGTAGCCAGCTCATCTGTTATTATGCTGTTTGTCCAGTTAACCATTTTTATTCTCCTTTATGTTGTTTATTGTCTAAAAGCCCCAAGGCATTTTCCTCAAACAATGCTCCATAATCCCTGTTTTTCCGCGTCATTCTTGTGTATGCCTCATATATCCTGCTTTTTCTCGTTGTGAGATTATGCATATCACTTCCGGCAACTACTGTCTTGCCCATTTTAAGTGCCTTTTTGATAAGCTTAAAGCGATGCATTCCCAGAAAAGCCTCTGCGTTGAATTGATATACCACACCTTCTACATAGAGAATTCTTTCAATGTTT
>JAUNRD010000529.1 GCA_030535815.1 Clostridia bacterium | reverse complement strand
AATGATGGACAACAGAGCTTACTGGGGCATCACGGTTTCCGATACCTTTAATAAGGACGAAAACTATATAAGACAGATAATTGATGACGATATGTCATCCTACTGGCACAGCTATTACGAAAACCAGGGAAGCACCATAACATACAGGGAGCCCTGCCCCCACGATGTTGACATAACACTTCCCGAGGAAACAAAAATTTACGGCTTTTCCTACACCACAAGACCTGACGGTACTGCAGGTATCTGCACAAAGTATGAAGCCTATGTAAAGGTTAACGGCGAATGGGTACTTATTGCCAGGGGAGATATGGACGGAAACAAAGGTACGAAAAATGTGATATTTACGGCAAACGTGCCCGTAAAGGAGTTCCGCTTCCGCATTACAGAAGGTATGGGAACCTACGGAAGCTGTGCTGACTTTAATTTCTTCAAGGAGAGAGAAGGCTCTCCGACTGTAAAGGCTGAAGAGTATCTTTCCTACAGTGAGATTAACGGAAAAGTGGAAATCCCGAAAAAGGATATGAAGGCATACTGTGAAAATCCCCACTGGAACGAATGGTCGGTAGATAAAATAACAGACGGAACCGTTGCAGGCTTCTGGCAGACCAAAGGAACGGAGGAGCCCGTGACGCTGGATGTTGACTTAGGGGCAAATTACACCGTTTCCGACATTGATATAACGCCCCGTCCCACAACGGACTATCACGGAACCTGGACAAAGTTTTCAATTGCCGTAAGCCTTGACGGTGAAAACTATGACCTTATAGCAACCGATCTTTCACTTCCGAGAAGCCTTGAGCTTAAGAGGGTTGTTCTTGACGATCCTGCTGAGGCAAGGTATGTAAGGTTTGAAATAACAGAGCATCACGCCGCCTGTGCATCCTGCGGTGAAATAACCTTCTATCAGAGCAAGGACTCGGAAAAGGAAGCCGAAGAAAACAGAAAAGAAAAATACGAGCTTAAGATAGGCTCAAATGAAATAATTGTAACAAAAGGAAAGGGCGAGCCTAAAACAGTTAAGATGGATGTTGCTCCTTACATAGAAGGCGGATTTACTTTAATTCCCTTAAGAGGGCTTTTAGAGGAAATGGGCGCAACCGTTTCCTGGGAAGGCGAAACCCAGAAGGTTACGGTTAAGCGTAACGCCATGGAAATCGAGCTTCAGATATGGTATGACCTGGTTTATGTAACTGGAGGCAGACGCTTCGGAAGAATCCGTTATACGTTGAATGAGCCTCCGAGAATCGTTGAGGGAAGAACATTTATTCCTCTTCGTTTCGTGTCAGAGCATCTCGGCTATAACGTGGGCTGGGACGGCGCAACGCAGACAATTACAATAACAAACTATTAATAAAAAGTAACATATTAAAGCGGGCAGATGTCAAATCTGCCCGCTTTGGAATAAAAAATAAAATTTTTGAAAAAATATTAAAAAAAGGCTTGACAAACGGTTTGGTTTGTGGTAATATATCCCTTGTTGCAAGGAAATGCGCCATTAGCTCAGTTGGTAGAGCACCTGACTCTTAATCAGGGTGTCCCGGGTTCGA
>JAUNRD010000528.1 GCA_030535815.1 Clostridia bacterium | reverse complement strand
AAATTGCAGGACAAATTGCTATATTTTTTGACTCGTATTTCATATCTATCCAGTTCGGATATTCTTCGTCGCCCTCTAAAGTGATGTCTGCACCTTCGGGATAGTAAAAATCTACTGCGAGTTTTACATTGTCGCCCTCCCATGTATCTTCATAAAGTGTAATCTTTTCACCTTTATTACCGCCGCATGCTGCCAGTGATAAAACCAATGTAAGTGCCAACATAACAGATAATAATTTCTTCATAATATAATTCCTCCTAAAATTTATTATTTTAATAATTTACTGAATTTTTGCTTCCGCGCTATCAGCCGCTCTTGTGTACACTGCAAGACCGCCGGTTTGTGCATCGTCAATGGCGTTCATATTTGCCTGAATTTCAGCTTTCTTTTCTTCAGACATTTCTCCGCCGTCTTTTGCAATCTTTACTGCGTCAATCGCCGTTTTTGCAAATGCAACAGTTCCCATAAGGTCACGCTTTTCTTTTGTTGACATACCAAAGCTGAACAAGCCCTTTTGATCATCGTTTACACCGAAGATATAATTGAAATGATGGATTGCATTTTCTGCATATTTAAGATAATTTTCCTTTTCTCTGTCATTTGTTGCAAAGCAAATGGTAATCTCTTCGGTTATGTAAGGATGAGCACGAAGTCCTTTTCTCATAGTAGTTATGTCATCTCTACCGCCAACTAAAGTGATTTTGATACCGCCCTCGCCAAACACTTTTTTTGTTTTTCCGTTTTCATCAGTTTCTTCTGATTCCTCAATATACGGCTCATAGCTTGCCACCTGGTCATAGCGGAATAATTCTTTTGGATACTGTTCCTTGTTGTCCTTTGAACCATCTATGATGCGGAACATTCCGAAATCATCGAAAAATTCAATGCCTTGTCGGCTTGTTGCAGACGGATAACACTCGTGCTTTTGGACATTCGGTAGAATTACTTCTTTGTAAATTCTGTCAGAGCGCTTCATATACTCCATATGACCTCTTAATTCATCCTTGGTGAATCTGTACTTTTGGATATGGAATGAGCACATATCGTCGCACTTTGAGCAGATATATTCGTCCCCTTTGATTTTTGTACGGCTCATCATTCCGCACTCGCCTCCGCAAAAAGCACAAGTCTTTTTGCCAAAAATGTTTTTAAAGAAATCGCCTAATCCCATAATCTTTACCTCCTTAAATTTTATTGTTGATTATATATGTTAATTTCAATTAACAACTGATTAGTTTACAATATCGCTTGTGTCAACAACGTGTGTAGGCTGATATTTTACTACAATATCGCCCTTAGACGGCAATACACCATCTTCTCTGCTAAATACGATTCCAACGCTATCGCCTTTAACTGTTTCATCCAACGACTTATTAAACATCTGCAAATCTTCCGCCACACCTATTGCGATAACCTTGCCGTTTCTTATTACAGAAATCTTTTCTCCTTTTTTAAGGATGCCGTCGGAAACTCTGCCGACAAGAGTATTTTTACCGGATTCTAAAGTCCAATCATCAACGGGCATTGAGAAAGGTCCGTAAACCTTAACTG
>JAUNRD010000103.1 GCA_030535815.1 Clostridia bacterium | reverse complement strand
GAGCTTTATAGTCTGTTTCAATAACTTCTGTTCCTTCGGGAACGTATCTTGTTGTGATGAAACCTGCAACATCGATGCCGTTAACCATATCTGAGGTCTGTGTAATTGTAATGGTTACACCTTCCTCAACAACTTCTGCATCTTCAACAAATACTGCTACGAGAGCGATGTCAACGTCGGGTGCAAAGAAGAAGTAATCGGTGGAATAGCTTACTACCTTACCGTCAAGTGTCCAGTGGCTGAACTTCTGTCCGTCGGGAGCAGTATTAGCTTTTGCACATACCTTTGTATCATATGCGAATGTGCCTTCTGCTTTGCCTGCAACACCGCTGCCTACTGCCTTGATTGTACCGTTTGTTACAGTGATGGTGCTTTCCTTCTTAGCTTCGTCAGTCTTTTCTTCATAATAAGCATAGAAATCAGTATTTTCAGTTACTGCAGCAGCTGCGTCAACCTGTGTTCCTTCCTTATTTGTCCAGAACTTAAATTCATAACCTGTGGTATAAAGCTTCTCCGCGGAAGGAACTGTAGGTGCATTACCCTTCTTTACATAACTTGTTGCAAGAATGTTCTTGCCGTTTCTGCCATAGAAGCTTACGAATGCTTCAAATGCAGAAGGATCAGCGAATACCGCCTTGATATCCTTACCGATTGCAGACTTAACTGTAAGAGTGGAATCTGTTCCCAGAATCTTACCTGTGTTTGCTTCAATCCAGTACTTAAATCCGCCTGATACATCGCTTTTTGCGGTGAAGGTTACGTCAGTGTTGGATGCAACATAGTTATCACCTAAAGAAGGAGTTTCATTAACTGTTACGTTACCACCTGTGGTAGGTGTAACCTGAATGTTTACCTTACCTTCAGATTCTTCAGGAGCTTCGGGACGTGAGCCGGGCTTAAGGAATGCAAATCCGCGGCCTGTTGCATGTCCGTCACAGTCGATTACAAATCTTAACTGCTTGTAGGATACATCTTCGCCAAAGTAAACAGTTGTTTCTCTTACATTCTTCCAGTCAGCCCAAGCAAAGTTCTGAGACTTGATTTCCTTCCAGTCTTCATCTGCCGAGTTACGTCCGTATACGATTACACCCTGCCATACACCGGAAGTCTGATTTGCTTCGCTTCTTGCATAATAACGGAAGCCTGCAAACTTGAGCGCTTCTTCGCCGAAGTCAACTTCTAAATAGTTTCTGGGGAATGCGGAATCGGCAATTGCCTGACCGTTCTTTTCTTCATAGCCTGTGTGCCATGCATTTGTTACACCTGTGGGCTTCTTAAACATCAGAGAAGGTGTTCCGTTTGCATCACGGGCACTTGATACTGTAACTTCCCATCCATCTGCTGCAACGATTTCGTCTTCTGCAAAGTTTGCCGCATCTGCACCGCTTACGGTAAATGCAACCTTTGAAAGATTTACTGTGTAGGGTGTTGCTTCTTCATCACCTTCAAATGTAACATCGAGCTTAAGTGATGTCATATCGAACATATCGTCAAGTCCTCTGAATGCACTTCTTGAAATTGTGATGTTGTTTTCTGTTGTTGTGTATGCAACGTCAGTACCCTTATAGGTGATGCCGGAAACGGTCTTTCCTGCAGGAATACCGAGTACGAGATTTTCTGTACCTCTGGGATTTGCATTACCGCCTGCAAGTACATAAGAAACTGTATACCTGTCGGCTTTCTTAATTGTAAGAGTGATGGGGAATGCATCGATTGTAGCAGTTACAGTGTGGTCGCCTTCAGCGAGTGTAGCTGTATACTCAGCAGAAAGAACCAATACGCCTTCTGCCCATGTATAGTTGGTGTTTTCGATTACATTTCCGTCAACCATAACTTCGATTGCACTTGCTGCACCTTCAACAAGATTGAACTTGAATGTTGCAGTTTCAGCAATGTTTGTATCAACTGTTACAGCCTTATCGCTTGCAAGAGAAGCAACGGGCTTTGTAAAGTGAATTGTATCAGCTGTTACGTGTGTGGAGTTACCGTCAAATCTCATTCTTACATAACGATAGTTTACAGTATCGTTAAACTTAACTTCAACGGGGTTTACTCTTGCAGGAGTTGCTTCGCCAAGGAGTGTCCAGTCTTCACCGTCTGCATTCTTACCGTAAACGGTAACCTTAGCATAGTAGCTTCCGCCAACTCTTTCCATTATACGTACACCGTTATAGGAAGGAGCATTTGCACCGAAGTCAACATCGATGAAGTGGTCCAAATCCTGGTCGGCTACATTGCCTGTGCCTGTGTAGGATGTATGCCAGTGCTGATGATTTGCACTGTTCTGTGCGGGAAGGTAGAATGCGCCTACACCTGTGTTGTAATTGGATGATGCCGCACTTGTTCTTATCTTCCAAGCACCGGTTGCAGGAACTACTTCGTCAGCCTTGAATGTTGCTGTGGGCTCGCCTATTGTGAGCCATTCGGATGTGATTGTAACATAGAATGTCTTAGTAGATTCATCTTCGTATGTTACCAATACTTCAACAACACCGTTTGTTACAACGTCCATTGTTGCAAAGAGTTCATAAGAGTTTCTGAATGCTCTTCTTCCGATTGTGATTAAAGTGTTGTTTCCGTTTACGGAATATTCGATATTTGCTCCGTTTACAGAAACACTCTTAACAGCCTTTCCGGAAAGAGATTCAAGCTCGAGGGCTTCAGATGCTCTACCTGTGCTCTTGTCAGCAAGCAAATAGCTTGTCTTTGAGGAATCCTTCTTGTCTACGGTAAGTGTAACAACTGCACCATTTGAGAAGGTTGCCTTAAATTCAATTGTTCCGTTTGCTAAAGTCAAGAGATAATCTCTGTCAATTGTGATTACACCGTCTTCATAGGTGTATTCAATAGCTTCATCTTCTGCATCTGTTACACCTGTAAGAGTTTCTTCGCCTTCAAGTGCAATTGCAAATTCAGCTTCGATTTCCTCGGAAGGATCGAAGGTAACTACGTTGTTACCTGCTACTCTTGTTTCAGCCTTGAGAACTTCAATTTCAGAATACCAAGCATAAGTGGGTGAGCCGTTGTTGTACTTTGTATTCTTAACTTCGATATAACGATAAGCATCGTTATTGATTGTGGTAACTGTGATTGATTTAGTATTGTTATCCTTTACAGAACCGATAAGAGTCCATGTTTCAAGGTTGTTGGAACCGTAAAGCTCTACATCGTTAAGAACATTTTTATCGGAGTTGTAAAGACGGATACCACCAATCTTTGTGGGTGTAGCAAGGTCAAGCCATACAGTGTGACCTACGCCGAATAAAATATGCTGACCGTTACTTACTCCATTACCGTCCTTATCGTTGTATGCAGCAACGAAGGTTGTGGAGTTTGTACCGTTTGTAAGATCGCCGTCAAATGCTCTTCCTTCAATTGAAGTGTTTGTACTTGCAATTTTCCAGGATGTTGAAGGCTGGATAGCATCTTCACTTGCGGATTTGGGATTAGCATTAAGATTAGACCAGGAAACATAGGATCTTAAGTTGATTTCCTTTTCTGTTCCGTCGCTTAATACTACTGTGATCATATGGTCACCAAGATTATCAAGGCTGACATCACGAACGAAGGTACCAACGAACTTATCGGGATTCAAAGTGTCGCCCTTCTTAACGTCGAATACGGGATAGTCCTTTGCGAATACCCAGTAATTGCCTTCGCCCTTTTTGATACTTTCGTGCATTGATGAACCGTAGAGCCAGCCCTTCTTTGCAGGATCTTTCCAGTAGTTACCTGCAAGAGTAAGGGTAAGTGTTCCGTCGCCGTTGTTTACAAATGTCCACTTATCATAAGTGTTATCAACAGCTTCGCCCTTATACTTAACCTCTGTAACTTCTACTTCATCATCTGATACGTAGAGAGTGTAATCTACGGGTGTATAACCAAGCTGTGAACCGTATTTTCCGCTTTCAACGGTACGTTCCTGCTGGGTTAAGTCAATTTTCTGAGTAAGATTTGAAAGTGCTTTTTCAAGTTCATCAAGACCTACAACGAAGGGCTTAACCTCTTCGGGAAGTGCTTCAAATTCAACTCTCAAAGCCTTAACGGCATCTGCATCGGAAAGTTCTACTTCCCAGGGCTTGATTGCCGCAATCTTTGCATTTATTTCACTTGCACCTTCAGCATAAATCGCTTCTTCAGCTGCTTCTAAAACATCAAGGTTTGTAACGTCACCCTTAAGGCTTTCGGGAAGTGCTTCATAAGCTTCACGAGCTAATGTAACTGCTGCTGCCTTGTCATCTGCAGTTTCGATTGCTGCGATTAATTCGATAACAGCTGTAACCTTGGATTCAAGTGCTTAAACAATTTCATCCTTTGTCTTTGCAGTTTCTGCATCAACGGGATTAAGAAGTCTTATTTCTTCAAAAGACCAGTGACCGGAATTGGTTGCGAGACAGTGAATCTTTACATATCTTGCCTTTACATCAAAGCTTTCGCCAAGGAATGTAAGAGGCATGGTGTTTATAAAGGGTGCACTTGTATTGATTGCATCAGCATCCAACCAGTTTGTACCTGTTTTCCCTGACCTGTTCTTCCGTAAATTCTTACACCGGAAAATGCCTGAACAGAGCCAAGGTCATATACAATGTATGCAGATTCGGCAGTGTACTTATCTTTATTAGCATCTGTTGCGGGGATGCATCCGCCAATCTTAAAGTCGTGAGAAAGCTGGAATGCATACTGGCTTTCACCTGCTGCAACAGCCTGGTCAAGTAATGCCTGATTTACAATTACACCGTCGATTGCAACGAAGGAGTCTTCAGCGGCGCGGAATAAAGTTGCCTTTCCGTCCTTATCAACAGTATAGGCTTTAACAGCACCTGCAGGATAGGGGATGAAGTCGCCTTCAGTAAGGTCCAGACCGAAAGTGCTGGGCTTTAATACCTGAAGCTCACTGTAGCATGTGTGTGCTGTGGATGAGCCGCCACCTGCTGTGGAATAAACTTCAAACTTATAGTACTTATAAGCGGGAAGCCCCTTTTCAAGCACGACCCTTTTGGGATCTTTATCTGTGCTTGAGAAAACTTTTGCCGTATTACGAACTAAGGTGTAATTTTCACCGTCGTTTGAAGCATAAACGTTTACTCTGTAGGGGTTACCACCTGTATTGTCAGTTCTGGGATAAACTCTGAAGCCGCCAATCTGAGTTGCTTCATTAAAGGTAATTGTAATTGTTCTTATTTCCTTGGGAAGGGGAACATAGGGTGCGTTACCGTCGTTATTTACGGGAATATTTGCTGCTGTGTGGTAATAGCTTGTTCCGGAAAGATCACCGTCGAAAAGTCTGTCAACAGGATTCCAGTCGCCGGTATTTGTATAGGTAACACCGTTATATACAACGGGTGTTCCGGCACCGGACTTATAAGAGAAGAACTTGCCTGCTCTGTAATAGTCATAGCGTCCTTCCACTTCATCGCTGATTTCCTTAACACTTTCATATGTATCAAGCTCAGCATTGGTATTAAGAAGCGCAACTTCACCAACTTCCCATTCGCCCCAGCCGTTTATAATCTTTGTGGGATAAACACGGATGTACTTTGCAGTAAAGTTTTTAGCTGCGCCGTCAAAAGCAAAGGGCATATCAAGATACCAGTAGGTATCGTTTCTTGAAATCTCAATTGTAACGGGCTCCCAATTGATTCCGTCGTCGGAAATCATAGCCTTGGCTGTTTCGGGAATTCTCTGTACCTTACCGTTCTGGCTCTTATCGCCGGAGAAATATCCGTTTGCCCAGCTTGCATTTATGATGTGCATCCATACACGAACACCGGTAAATGCTGCGGGATTGGTAAGCTCAACGGTAAAATATCTGTCGGTGGGTGCAGATGTGTTAAGGCCCCAATCGCCCCAGCCGCTTCTCTGACCGTCGATAACCGCAGGCTTTTCATTCAAAACCTCTGCATTGCTTCCGTTTCCCTTGAATACTACCTTTGCAGTATCTGCTGAAAGCATGGTTACGCCTTCTTTTTCAGCAGCGGTAAGTGCTGCGGGCATATCCACGTTAACCTTTATATCTGTGTCCATAACCTTTGTTGCATTCGCTTCAACAGGGTCTATCATAACAAGCTCTTCAAGCTCGAATTCGCCCCAGGTGTGAACACCGGAAACTGTGAACTTAAGATAACGCGCAGTTACATTTACTGCAGTTCCGCCTGCCATGAAGGGGAATGTTCCAACTTCGGTGGTGCCCGCATCAGTTCTTGTGATTGCATCAAGAGCATACCACTTGAAAAGATTGTCGTTGGAAACCTGCATATTGATGGTCTTTATGTCTCTTGCGCCGCCTGCAACTAAGCTTCGGCTTCTTACAGAGTCATAAACCTTAATACCTGAGAAGGTTTTAGGTTCACCAAAGTCAACTGTTATTGTTGTGGAATTAGCCTTTGTTGTGGGAAGACCCATGAAGCCTTCGGCGTTATTTCCGTCATACCAATAGAACTTGTTATTGGCGTTGGTGTCAGCTCCTCCCCATGTCCCGGTGGTATATTTACCGTTACCGATGGAAGCGATTGTTGCTTCAGAGTGTCCTGTAAAGCTTATTTTTACGCCGTCAATCTCTGTAAGATAGGTTACACCGTCATCGTCCGTGATCTCAAAATCATGAACTGCAACGGTTGATTCCATAAGCTCAACCTCATCGCCGAAGATTTCAACATAATCTTCTTCCAGTTCTTCTTCCGTAACTTCTTCTATTACGGGGATGTCAAATGCTACGTCTTCCTCTG
>JAUNRD010000527.1 GCA_030535815.1 Clostridia bacterium | reverse complement strand
TCGCCGAAGAGTGCAGAGATTCTTCCTCAGGCATCAGCCTTCGTCAGAATGACATTGGCGTAAGGCTTGCACTTTCTTCGTCAGTGTCATTCTGAGGTACAGGCGATTTTCTTTTCCTACGGAAAGAAAATCGCCAAAAACCGAAGAATCTCAAAAAGGCATAAAGATATATCCGCCCGGGGCAAGCGGATATGATATCACAGCTGCGGTAAATATGGCAAAGGATGCTGCAATCAAAGGCGGCGGAGAAGTTGAGGCGCTGGAATACGGCTTGTCTTTAAGAGGTAAAGGCTATGGCGAAGAGGTGGAAATCCTTGCAGACATAATAGAATACGGCGAAGCTAACCCCGACAGCGAAGTAAATACACTTTTGTCCGAATTTGCCGAAGAGACGGCTGTTGACAAAACGGCAAATAGAGAGTATACTAAAGAACAAAGAGATGCTGATATTCAGGCATTTATAAAAGGCGAAAAAAATTTCGATGAAGCCCTTGATGCCTACGCCTACTTGTATGCGGAATTGGTGAATAGCAACGAGGGGTGGTCGTGGGAATTTGTAGATGGAGTAGACTTAATTAATGTTAAAGAAAAGCGGAAGATAAGAGCAAGAACTTGGGAATTAGGCCTTCTGCCAAAAGTAAATATTAGCCGTAAGGCGGGGTTGAAATATGGAATAGCTGATTTTAAAGGAGCAGGCGTAGTCAAATTAACGAAGTATATACCAGAAGAAATGTGGTTATGGAGCGACAAGCGTCAGTTTGCATGGCTGAATGAGAAAATTGGTGGTAAAGTTCCTGGTTATACATGGCATCATTCGGAGATGCCTGGAGTGATGGAACTTATGCCAAGAGGGATCCATAATATTATACCCCACAACGGAGGAAGAAGCCCGGGTATGTGGGCATACCGTGGTAAAAGATGAGGAGGTATTAACTTGAAAATTATAGAAAATACAATAATTAAACCATTACCGAGTGAAGAACTTATAGAGCGAAAAGAAAAATATTGGCATCAGACATTACCTGACGATTATAAAAAATTTCTTATGAATAATAACGGGGCAGAACCAATTGAGGCATATTTTGTATACAAAGGGTTAGAGTATGGAATAGAACGGTTTTTATGTGTATTAGATAAAGTAAATCTAAATAACAAGAATAAAATGTATGAAATAAATGTAGTTGAAGGAGAAATTTTTGATCGATTGACAGATAGTGAAGATTTGATAGGAGTAGAAATCTTGCCAATAGCGGATTTGGGAAATGATTTTCTTTGCCTGGATTTTAGAGAAAATCCTGAGTCTCCAACTGTTTGCATATGGGACGATGAAGAATCTGGTGAACTTGATCCAGTAACCTATGAGGTTGCAAAAACATTCACGGAATTTTGCTCAATGCTTTATGAATGATATTATTCAACATTAGTTTAGCAGTTTATTCTATTATTAGTTAGCACCCAAGGACGCGTTTTGCGTCCTTGGGTGTTTTTTTGCGGTTCGTCATAAATGCCGAACCCTACACCGCATTTAGAACGGTCATTCTGACGAAGGAAGAATCTACAGAAA
>JAUNRD010000102.1 GCA_030535815.1 Clostridia bacterium | reverse complement strand
AGCACGGTGTCCACGCTCGCTGATTCTTCAGTAAAAAAATTGCTTTGTTGCAATTCCCAAAGAAAACCTTGTTCAGGTTTTCTTTTTTTATTAATCAGCCTCGCTAAAACCCTTTTCGGCTTTTAACGACACCTTTCGCTGATTTAAATGCTCCGCAAAAAATCAGCACGGTGTCCACGCTCGCTGATTCTTCAGTAAAAAAATTGCTTTGTTGCAATTTTTTTACTTACGCCAAAAGCCCTTATCTTTCTTTATTCCTGCATAATTTTTATCGCCGGTCATTTCGGCAAATTCCAAAAGCTTTGCCTTTTGTTCCTTGCTTAAGTTTTTGGGCGTATCAACGATAATTGTCACATACTCGTCACCTTTGGAAGTATTTCTGAGCTTCTGAATGCCCTTCTCCTTAAGACGGAAAATGGAATTTGACTGCGTTCCCTCAGGAATGGTAAATTCCACATCGCCGTGAATGGTGGGAACCTGACAGGTTGCACCAAGCGCCGCCTCCGTTATGCTGATGTGTTTTTCAACATAAACGTCAAAGCCCTTTCTCTTAAAGGTCTTATCGGGCGTAATTGCAACTGTTACAAGCAAATCTCCGTTGGGACCGCCGCGAAGACCGCATTCGCCCTCTCCGGACACGCTCATTGTCTGGCCGTGATCGATACCTGCGGGAATATCAACCTCAACAGTCTTGGTTCTTCTTACGCTACCTCTGCCGCGACAGCTTTCGCAGGGAGTTTTTATAATCTTACCGGTTCCATTGCAGCTCTGACAGGTACTAACCGTAGAGAAAAAGCCACCCATGGTGTTTCTTACCTGACCTGTACCGCGGCAAACCGAGCAGGTTTCAGCAGTAGTTCCTGCCTTCGCACCGCTTCCCGAACAGGTGTCACACTTTTCACTTCTGTAAACCTCTATCGTTTTCTTACAGCCGAAAGCCGCCTCGGAAAACGTAAGGTTTATCTGCTTATTCAAATCGTTTCCGCGCACGGGGCCGTTTCTTCTCTGAGTGCCGCCACCGAAAAAGCTTCCGAAAATGTCGCCAAGGTCAACGTCAAAACCACCGAAGCCGCCGCCAAAACCGCCACCGCCGTAGCCGCCCTGAGTCTGGTCAAACGCCGCGTGACCGAAACGGTCATACTTTGCCTTTTTATCCGCATCGGATAAAACCTCGTAGGCTTCATTTACTTCCTTGAATTTAACTGCCGCGCCCTCGGGATCGTCCTTATTCAAATCGGGGTGGTACTTTTTCGCAAGTGAGCGGTACGCCTTTTTAATTTCCTCGTCCGTCGCTCCCTTGGAAACGCCCAGCACTTCGTAATAATCTCTTTTATCTGCCATAAATATAGTCCTTTCGCATTAAATGCAATATCTATGTAAACAGTATATGCCGGACGGCGTTTACCGTCCGGCTTAATCTATTAGTTTACGTCTGTAAAGTCAGCGTCCTGTGCACCTGCGGGACCCTGCTGACCTGCATCAGCGCCACCCTCGGCCTGCTGCTGAGCAGCCGCTTCCTGGTATACTCTCTGACCAATCTGACTCATCTTCTGCATAAGAGCATCGCTTGCAGCTTTGATTGCCTCGGTATCTGTGCCCTTAAGAGCTTCTTTAACCTTGTCAGCTTCTACCTTAAGCTCGTTCTTTTCGTCTTCAGACAGCTTGTCGCCCATATCTGTTATGAGCTTTTCTGACTGGTAAACCATCTGGTCTGCAGAGTTTCTTAAATCAACCTCTTCCTTACGCTTCTTATCCTCAGCGGCATACTGTTCTGCTTCCTTAACAGCCTTATTTATCTCGTCCTCGGAAAGATTTGTGGATGCGGTGATTGTGATGTTCTGCTCGTTACCTGTTCCTAAATCCTTTGCGGATACATGAACGATACCGTTAGCGTCGATATCGAATGTAACCTCGATCTGGGGGATTCCTCTTGGAGCGGGAGCAATGCCTGAAAGCTGGAAGTTACCCAGAGTCTTATTATACTGTGCCATTTCTCTTTCACCCTGAAGAACGTGAACGTCAACAGATGGCTGATTGTCTGCAGCTGTGGAGAAAATCTGGCTCTTCTTTGTGGGGATTGTTGTGTTTCTTTCAATAATCTTTGTGAATACTCCGCCCATGGTCTCGATACCGAGAGAAAGAGGCGTTACGTCAAGAAGTACCAAATCATCAACGTCACCGGAAAGCACGCCGCCCTGGATTGCAGCACCCATAGCAACGCATTCGTCGGGGTTGATTTCCTTACTGATTTTTGAACCGACAAGCTTTTCAACAGCTTCGCATACAGCGGGGATTCTTGTGGAACCGCCAACCATAAGTACCTTCTTGATATCGCTAGTGGAAAGACCTGCATCGGATAATGCCTTCTTAACGGGAACCATTGTTTCTTCAACAAGGTCAGCTGTAAGCTCGTTAAACTTTGCTCTTGTAAGTGTCATATCAAGATGTAAGGGGCCATCTGCACCTGCAGAAATATAGGGAAGGTTTATAGATGCGCTTGTAACGGAAGAAAGCTCGCACTTAGCCTTTTCGGCAGCTTCCTTAAGACGCTGTGAAGCCATCTTGTCGTTTCTTAAGTCAATGCCGTTCTCCTTCTTGAATTCCGATGCAATATAGTCGATGATTCTGTTATCGAAGTCGTCACCGCCGAGTCTGTTGTTACCGCAGGTAGCCATAACCTCGAATACGCCGTCGGAAATGTCAAGGATGGATACGTCGAATGTACCGCCACCCAAGTCAAATACCATAATCTTACCGTCGGGATCCTTGTCTGCACCGAAAGCAAGAGCTGCAGCTGTAGGCTCGTTGATGATTCTCTGAACATCAAGACCTGCAATCTTACCTGCATCCTTTGTTGCCTGTCTCTGAGCATCTGTGAAGTATGCGGGAACTGTGATAACAGCCTGAGTTACGGTTTCGCCCAGATAGCTTTCAGCGTCTGCCTTGAGCTTACCTAAAATCATAGCGGAAATTTCCTGGGGAGTGTAGTTCTTTCCGTCGATGTCAACCTTGTAGGAAGAACCCATTTCTCTCTTGATGGAGATTATTGTTCTGTCGGGGTTGGACACAGCCTGACGCTTTGCAACCTGACCTACAAGTCTTTCACCCGACTTTGTGAAGCCAACAACAGAGGGAGTTGTTCTCATACCCTCAGCGTTAGCGATAACTACTGCGCTTCCGCCTTCCAAAACGGCTACACAGGAGTTTGTTGTACCTAAGTCTATACCGATAATCTTTGCCATAATATATTCCTCCAATTTTTAATTAGTTTGCCACTTTTACTACTGAATGTCTTATTACTCTGTCGCCGGTTTTAAATCCCTTCTGGAATTCTTCAACGATTACGCCTTCTCCTGCTTCCTCGTCCTCAACGTGCATAACAGCATTGTGAAGCTCGGGGTTAAACTCCTCGCCCACAGCATCTATCGCCGTAACTCCGAGGGAAGTAAGGATATCGGCCATCTGCTTTTTCATAAGGTCAACGCCTTCGGAAAATGCTTTCCATTCGCCTGATGCATCATTCGGCTTAACCTTTATCGCCTTTTCTATATTATCGAAAAGAGGCAAAAATGCAGCAACCGTATCGGACTTTGCCATTTCATATAAGCTTTCCTTTTCCCTGGCTGTCCTTTTTCTGAAATTTTCATACTCTGCGGTAATCCTTAGTATCTTATCTGAAAGCTCCGCTATCTTTTTTTCGTTTTCATCTATAGCTTCTTCTGCTACTTCTTCTGCCACTGCTTCTTCTACGGCTTCCTTTTCGATATCTTCCTTTTTCTTCGTCACTTTTTTCATCCCTTTCTATTCAAGCAAGTGTCTTAATATATTATCCATCGCTTCTGCCATATATTCAAGTGTTGACATAACACGGGAATAATCCATTCTTGCAGGGCCTATAATTCCGATTGACCCCTTCATATTATCCGATGCGCTGTAGGACTTTACAACCAGCGAGCAATCTGAAAGTGCGGAAATGCCCGTTTCCCTTCCGATTACCGTAAGACAGGAATCATCCTCCGAGGCATCGCGAACCAGGAGCTTTAAGTTTTCATCATCGTCCACAAAGTCAAGAAGCGCCCTTGCCTTATCCACATCGTGATACTCTCTGTAACGGAAAATGTTTGATGCGCCATCTGTGAAAACCTCACCGTCATTTCCCGAAAGCGCCGATGCGATAAACTCGGAAAGCGCGGGTGTAAGGTTTGGCCAGAAACGGGAAACCTCACGGAACACCGCCGCATTGAAGTCCATCTCTTCGGGAGTTTTCATTGCTAAAAGCTCTGTTATAATTCCGCTTAAGCGGTCTGCAAACTCCTGATTGATTTCCATAGGTGCTTTTATTTTCTTATCCTTTATTATATCACCCGTTGCAACCAGAACAGCCAAAACCAGACCTTCCTGCACAACGATAAGCTTTAAGCTCTTAAGGCGAAGCCTTACTGTTGAAGGCGTAATTACAAAGGATGTATAGTTGGTAATTGCAGATAAGGTTTCACCCGCTCTTTTTGCAATACCGGAAAGCTCTCTTGCCTTTGTCTCCATTCTGTGGGCTAAATCGTCCATCTCCGAAAGAGTCAGGCGGTACTTTTCCATCAGCATATCAACATATAAGCGGTAACCAAGATATGAAGGAATTCTTCCTGCCGAGGTGTGGGGCTTTTCCAGATAGCCCGCCTCCTCCAAAAACGCCATTTCGTTTCTTATGGTAGCAGATGAACAATCCTTAAGTATATTTTTCTGAATTGTTGATGAGCCGATGGGTTCTGCCGTTTCGATATATCCGTCGATAATGGCCTTTAATATTTTAAGTCTTCTTTCTGACAAATCCATTTACCTCACCAACCCCTCATTTTTCATTTTTAGCACTCTACCCAAGAGAGTGCTAAAAATGTTATACCACTTTTATCCTCTTTTGTCAAGGGGTATATTTAATTTTTTAAAATTATAAAGGACACTTCATTCAGAAGTGCCCTTTATAATTATTTAATTATTCCGTCGATGATGCCGTAGGCAACAGCTTCTTCTGCATTTAAAATATAATCACGCTCAGTATCGCGTGTCACATCCTCCATAGTTTTTCCTGTGTTCTCGGCTAAAATTCCGTTTAAGAGTCTCTTTGTCTTAAGCATATCTTTTGTATGGATATCCATATTGGTTGCCTGACCGCCAACGCCACCCAATACCTGATGAATTAAAATCTTTCCGTTTTTCATGGAATAGCGCTTGCCCTTGGCACCGCCTGAGAGAAGCACCGCACCCATAGATGCCGCAAGCCCTGCACAGATTGTGGTAACGGGGCTTTCGATTGCCTGCATTGTATCATAAATTGCAAGGCCGGCTGATACCGAGCCGCCGGGTGAATTTATATACATCTTGATTTCCTCGCCGGGAGCGATGCTGTCAAGATATAAAAGCTGAGAAACAATGGAAGCCGACAAATCGTCGTCAACCTCTGAAAAGAGGAAAATTTTTCTTTCTTTAAGAAGCTCAGAGTAGCAGTTTGTCTTTGCCAGAGAACCGTCCTTTCCTTCTTTTAATATGATGGGATCAATTATCATAAGTCATATCCTTTCCCGCCATAGGCGTCTTTTTCAATTTGAAAAGTAGTATATCACAAAAATTAAAACTATGCAAGTAAAAGTATTTTATTTTTTCAGACAATTTTTTTGCGTGGAAATTTCCCGGAAAGCTTTTCGCTTTCTGTTTTTTGTTTCGCTCACTAAAACGCCTTTCGCCTTTTACCACCGATTTACGCCAAGTAAATGCTCCACAAAACTTGGCTACGTCCTTCGGCGATTTTCGTCTAAGAGAAAAAAACGAACTCATTGAGATATTTGTTTTTTACTCAAAAATTTTTACGCCCTTTACGGGCTAAGAAAATTTTTATACTAAAAACCATAAATATGTTGCCACATATACTCCCGTGGGGCTTATTTGAGGAATAACAACATTCTTCTTTGTAATTACTTTCGTAGTTTTGAAGTAGATTCCCACAAGCGGTGCACTTTCCGCCATTGCCTTACCGAACTTCTTAGCCTCTGCCGTAAGATTTTCACCTGAAGCCGTTGCAAGAGCCGAAATCCTCATATCCATTACGCCACCGGAATATCCGAATACATTGGCGCTTCCTCCGGTACCTATAAGGAAAGAAAAATTAGCCGCATTACCGATGGTACATCCGCCTACGAAAGCGTCGTAATCTCCTGAAGTAAGCCTTTCCTTATATTTTGAATAAGACAAAATTTCCACATCGGCAAAAATTCCGTAATTTAAAAGCCAATGGCTCAAAAAGTTGGCAATACCTACCCTTACAGAATCATCTTCGTTAACGATTATACTGAACTTAAGGCTTTTTCCATCCTTTTCATATACTCCGACGCCGCCCATTCTCCAGCCGTTTCTCGTCAGTATATCAGACACTTCTTCCATTTCAGCATCCTCTGTCTCAAAAGCATAGAAATACGCTGCCGGATTAACAGGAGTTGAAGCCACTGTTTCTACCTCATTAAACTCGTCAGCAATTGATACTTTTCTGCACGCTGCAAAAATTGCCCTTCTGGCAGATTCGTCATAAAAAAGCTTGTCTGAAGAAGAATTGAAGCCCAGAAATTCAAATCTGTTGCTTTTCCCCTTGTAAGTTTTAAAGCTTCCGCTGATATTTACATCATCATCAAATTCCGGATTAATTATCACATCTGTTTCCCCGGACAAAAAGCTGTTTTTTTCCTTTATATCTGTATTCATATAAAGTACTTTTATTTCATCAATATACGGTCTTCCCAAATGATAAGAAGCATTTTT
>JAUNRD010000101.1:259-6812 GCA_030535815.1 Clostridia bacterium | reverse complement strand
CTTAACGCTTTCTCGTAGACTGCGCGTTCTGTCTCCCACGAATCTGAAATCCTCTTCGGCACCATCACTTCTGTACCATATGCTGTCGTGGTTTTCACGCACGGTTCTTCCGCCCAATGGTCCGGGGTTTTCATCATCAAAACAGCCACCTTCCGAAAAATAATACATATCATTAATTCTCACGTTTACCGTAAACTTCCAGTTTATATTATATCTCGAATATCCGAAGTTGTCAACAAACGTATATTGCTGATTTCAAGCTTCATATATGCAAGCATTGTCTTCGTTTTACATCGTAAGTTTTTGTTAACCGGTTAACCTTTTTCCACTGCATACCCCTCTATGCTTTTCGTTTTACCGCAAAAAACCTGCGGGAATGTCCCGCAGGTTTTTTATTATTTCGCTGTTATATAAATTCTTGTCTTAAAGGGGATAAAACTTACAAGCTCCTGTATATCGGCAGGATGAAGTCTTATACATCCAAGAGAAATATTAACCCCTACTCTGTCATCATAGGGTGTACCGTTATATCTTATCAGCGTAGAGTGAAGCGCATAACCGTTATGGAATCTCATAACAGGGCCGCAATAATAGTTTGCATATGACCATCTGTTAAGACGCTCAATATATTCAAACTGACCTTCAATGGTAGGAGTTCTGGGTGCACCCAAAGCACAGGGATAGGACTTATAAAGATGCCAGTTACCCTTTGAACCTGTAAATACATTTACCGTATAAGTGCTCTTTGATATCCATATAAGATAATTGGTTCTGCTTGAGACTCCACTGCTGTTTACAAATTTTTCCTTGGTAGTATCCTTGCTGTAATAGGATTTTTTCATTGATATAATTCTTTCGCTTTCTCCGGACTCACTGTAGGAGCAAGCAAAATATACAGCTATATCGTAAAGAGGAAGAAAAGCTTTTCCGTTTTCTTCATACACAGGATAGTTAAGATTATAGCCTTCCGAATTTCTTGTAGCGTAAATGTTGTCCTTGTAGAAATTCATATAAAAGTTCTTTGTCTGGGATTTTAATGTCCACGAATCTTTATTCCTGGTTACAGAAACGTTAAGTTCCTTTATAAAGTCCTCGCTTACATAAATTTCGTTTCCGAAAACTCTGTAATCGGTATTTATAGTGTTATTTTCAACTTTTATCTTAACGATTTTTTCATCATAAGGCCTTATCTCTCCGTAAAAAGCTGTCTGATATACAATGTTTCCAGCCTCATCAGATGTAACATATGTTTCAAGAATAGCCTCCTTACCTGACAATCCGTTATATATAAGTTCAGCATTATCCGAGAAAAGCTTTATTATGAACTTTTCTCCGATATTATACTCAGGAACGGAAAATTCAATATTAAAACTTGTCTCCCAATTCTTCGTATTAATATATTTTCTTCCCAGTTCTGTCTGTCCGTCGCAAGCGTAAAGCAGAAAGGCAAAATGTCTTTCCTTTTTCTCAGTGCTGTTTATCTCAGCATGGAACAGAACCTCATTCTGCTTTTTGAGCGTCACAGGTGTTGCCACATATTCCGAAACTGCAGCAGACTCTTCAGCCACAACCTCAGAAACAGCTTCTCCTTCCGTTGCCAACGCTATTATTCCGGTACTGCAAACAGCAGCAATTGCAATCAAAAGGGATAATACTCTTTTCATCTGATCAATCCTCTCTAATGTTCATTAAACTATATAATAACATTTTAAAAAGGCAAAGTCAAGCTTTTTAACCATTTTATCCCTTTTTGCATAAACTTAATCAAAAGGAGGAATTTTTATGTGTTCAATAGCAGGAATTGCAGATTTTCACGCACCTTATTCACTGGATGAAACTGCCGCATTGAAAATGGGCGCTACTATGAAAATGCGAGGCCCCGATGACAGCGATATAATAAAAAATGATTTTTCTATACTGCACCATAACCGACTGGCGGTTATGGATGTAGAAAAAGGCCATCAACCCATGACCATTAAATACAAAGGAAACGTATACAGCATCGTTTATAACGGCGAAATATATAACACCGATGAACTAAGGCATGAATTTGAAATGCAGGGCTTTTCCTTCAATACCAATTGCGACACAGAGGTTGTTCTTGTTTCTTACATAGTTTACGGCGAAGATGCTCCGAAATATCTGAATGGAATTTTTGCCTTTACCATATCCGATGAAAAAGAAAGAAAGCTCTTTTTTGCCCGTGACCGCTTCGGCATAAAGCCTTTTTTCTTCTCACTTAAGGATACATCCTTTATTTTTGCATCGGAAATAAAAGCCTTGCTCTCCCATCCCTCAGTTTCCGCCTCAGTAAACAGAGAAGGCTTATGGCAGCTTCTGTTCATGTCTCCCTGCAAAATATCAGGAAGCGGAATTTTCGCAGACATTGCTGAATTGAAACCTGCCCATTGTGGCACTTTCACCGAACGCGGCATAAAGATAAAGCCTTACTGGCACCTCAAGGCGGAATCCTTTACGGAAAGCCGCGATGAAGCAATAGAGCACACCCGCTTCCTTTTAGAAGACGCTATAGGACGACAGCTTAAAAGTGATGTGCCACTTTGTACCTTCCTATCAGGCGGACTGGACTCTTCGGTCATCACAGCCGTTGCGGCAAAGGAATGTGCAAAAAGCGAAAAAAAGCTTTCAACCTATTCCTTCGAATATGAAGACAACAAGGAAAACTTTGAAAAAAGTTTGTTCCAGCCCCAGTCTGATGACGAATATGCCATATTTATGGCAGAATTTTTAGGAACTGACCATACCGTTCTTACCGCCCCCACCGGACTTGTGGCATCATCACTCTTAAACGCCACCGTTGCACGGGATATTCCCGGGCAGGCAGATATTGACTCTTCCCTTTTCTACTTCTGCCGTCAGGTGAAAAAGAGGCATACCGTAGCTTTAAGCGGTGAGTGCTCGGATGAAATTTTCGGCGGTTATCCCTGGTTTTACCGTAAAGAAATGCTTGAGTCCGGCTTTTTCCCCTGGATTCATTCGCCCTTTGCAAGAATAAATCTTTTCAAGGATTCTTTTGCCAAAAAGGATGAGGGCTTCCTCTATATAAAGGATGTATATAAAAAATCCATAGAAAGCGTTCCGATGCTCGACTCGGATTCTCCCGAGGATAAAACAGCAAGAATTGCCACGGTTTTAAGCACGGGTTATTTTATGACATCGCTATTGGAGCGTAAAGACAGAATGAGTATGGCAAGCGGACTTGAGGTAAGAGTCCCCTTTGCCGACCATAGGATACTTGAATATATCTATAACGTTCCCTGGAAAATAAAATTTGAAAACAATGTTGAAAAGGCTCTTCTCCGAAACGCCATGAAGGATTATCTCCCCTTAGAAATATACGGCAGAAAGAAAAGCCCTTACCCAAAAACGCATAATCCTTTATATGAAAAAATCGTAACATCAATGCTACGCTACCGCCTTAAAAAAGGCGGAATTCTCACGGAAGTACTTGACGATAAAATGCTTAAAGAGCTGATGACGGAGGAAAATGTCACCTGGTTCGGTCAGCTTATGGGTAAGCCTCAGCTTATCGCCTGGCTCATTCAGTTCGACTACTGGGCAGACTATTACGGCGTCAGATTTTCCTTATAAATCCGCATTTTTGCATTGACTTTTCGCCCTTTTTTTGCTATATTTAGCTTAACAAAATAAAGGGGTGTTATTATGTATGATCTGATAGTGGCCGGCGGTGGCTTTGCAGGTGTATCTGCAGCAGTCAGTGCGGCAAGATGCGGTCTTTCCGTACTCTTGATTGAAAAGGGAGGCTCCCTGGGCGGCGCGGCGTGCAACGCCTATGTTAACCCGTTTATGCCCTACAAAGTAAAAATAGACGGTGAAGTGAGAAAAATTTCTGACGGTATATTTGCCGAAATTTTAGATAACCTTGATAAGATGGGTGGCCTTGCCAAAAACCGTGTAACCTTCAGCGAGGAAATATTAAAGCTTGTGTTTGACGATATGTGTGAAAAAGCCGGCGTAAAGGTGCTTTTCCACGCTTACCTTTCTTCTGTTTCCGCAAAAGACGATAAAATAGAAAGTGTTACCGTTTCCACAAAAGGCGGTCCTATCACCTTAAGCGCATCCTATTTCATTGATGCAACGGGTGATGCCGACCTTTCTGTTTTAAGCGGATGCTCCTACAATATAGGAAGGGAAACCGACCATCAGTGTCAGCCTATGACACTTTGCTTCCGCCTTGCGGGAATCGATAAAGAAAAGTTTGACTTAGATGCCCAGAAGGAAGCCAACGAGCTTTATATGAAGCTTCTGGCAGAAGGCAAAACATTAAACCCCAGAGAAAACATTCTTCTCTTCCCCTATGAGTCTGACGGAGTTGTTCATTTCAATACCACAAGAGTAATTAAGAAATGTCCCGTTGACGCATTTGATGTTTCCGCTGCAGAAAGAGAGGCGAGACTTCAGGTGTATGAAATGTTTAAGTTCCTCAAAGAAAATGCAAGAGGATGCGAAAACGCAACACTCCTCTCCACGGCTCCCGAAATAGGTGTCCGTCAGAGCCGACAGATTCAGGGGGAATATATCTTAAATACAGATGACTTAAAGTCCCTCACAAAATTCCCCGACAGAATTGCGGCAAGCAACTATGAAATTGACATTCATTCTCCTGACGGAAGCGGAACAAGCCACTATTTCTTCGGTCCGGGCGAATACTACACAATTCCCTACCGTTCTTTGATTCCTAAGGAAATCAAAAACCTGCTTGTGGCAGGAAGATGTATTTCCTCAACCTTTGAAGCACAGGCATCCTACAGAATTATGCCTGTTTGTGCAACCCTCGGTCAGGCGGCAGGTATAGCGGCAGCCATTTGCAAGGAAAAGGGCTGTAACGCCATTGATGCAGATGTTTCACTTATTCAGGAAAAATTGGTTGCCGCAGGTGCATTTATAGGCTAAGTAAAAAGCTGATAAACTTTTGTTTATCAGCTTTTTTGCCGCCTTAAAACCGTCCTGTGCTTTATACATTTCTGCAAGGTCTAAAATCAGGTCTCGGCGAAGGCTCTCGGGAACATATTTGGCGTCAATCTCCCCACGGTTAACAAGCTTTGCAAACTTAATCTCATCGGGAGAAAGAACCCTCTCAACCTCTCTTATGGCTTTCTGGGTTTCTCTCGTTCCCTGCTTCTGCTCTATTGCCTGCTCCGTATGGCCGTAAAGCCCCACACTTCCCGTTATGCCTGTGACACCTGCAGCTTTAAGCTTCTCTGTGCCCTTCAGCGCATCAAAGTCCGCTTTACTCTTGGTCTTAAGCATCTCACGGTGCTCCGCTGTCATTTCCGCCGTCACTTCGTCAATGCTCTTTTGAGCCTTCCCCTCGAGGGGAAGGGGGACCGCTTGCGGTGGATGAGGTGTCTTTTCCCCTTCCTCAATTCCCATATGCTTCTTAAGCGACTTTTCAATGGACGTTTCTGCTCTCTCAGAAACAGTTTCACCGTTTTCAGGTACGTTCCATCTATCACTTTCCGCCTTTTTCGCTTCAAGTTCTGCGCTGTATCCTTCAGGATCATTATATGCCCTCTGCCATATTGACTTAATTTCAGAAATTTCCTCTGCACTATACCCAAATGCACCGGGAACAAGCCTGTTAATTCCTCTAACAATTTCACCGCATACATCATGGGCGTTTTCAGAGCATATAATTGCATACTCGGCATCAAGCAATAAACCGTCCTTGTTAATGTCTTCAACCTGCCACCCTGCAGCATCGATGCTCTCCGCTACTTCTTCGGAAGGGGCTTTTTCATTGTCTAGGAACTTTTCTGCAGCCTCAACTGCATTTTCATATGTTCTGCTTCCTTCAGGTGCCGTAAGGCCCTTGTCAATAAGGTCCTTTGTGTTTCCTCGGTAATTAATGTCGTCGCCGGCACTTTTATTCTTAAAGCCCTGATATACACTAACCATTCCTCCGCCAATACCACCGGAGAAACGTATTTATTTTTCCTTTCATAATAAAAACGGTCTTTCAAAAGAAAGACCGTTTTTGTTATACTTTCTTAAACTGGAAAACAAACGGTTCTTGTCCCGGCAACCCTATTATCGCCTGCCCAAGCTGCAATCTTGTGATGTCCCAATCTTCAACAACATTGGAATCCCTTACGTTTTCCACTATTCCGCGTCCTTGCACGGATGCCATATAAATTTCTTTTTTTCTGTTAACACCAAAAAGATTTTTAATGAACTCTTTTGAGTTGCAGTCATTTACACGGAAGCACACCGATGTTAAAAATCCGGAAAGCAGGCTTCGCGCTCTGTTTTCTCCGTAATTTTCAAATACCTGATCGATATTCTGTATTCCAAGCATAAATTTAACACCTAAACTTCTTCCGAAATTAACCGCGTCATCAACATGCTGAAGATTCGGTATAAGACTGAATTCATCTGTGATAAAATACACATTTCCTTCACTTTTTTTCCTGCAAAGCGCCTCTTTAATCGCAAGGTCGAAGAGAAGGCTGTAAATCGGAGAAAGCATATTTCCTATTCCAAGGTCATATTCAATAAATACACATTTTCC
>JAUNRD010000101.1:0-249 GCA_030535815.1 Clostridia bacterium | reverse complement strand
CACGCACAATATTGCGCATGGAAAGAGTTCCTTTTTTCTTGAAGTTTCCAAGGAAAATTTCACGGGATAACTGCTGAAGTTCAGAAATTACACCTTGTGTCTGCGGTGACTTGTCGTCAAAGATATAGCTTACCATCGCCTTTAAGTCATCGTGTTGTTTAAGCATTTCTCTTATCTCAGCCGTAGGTGAAGAATCAAGAAATTTTCTCAATTCTTCATTGTTTGAACTGAGTTCGCTGTTTCTTGAAA
>JAUNRD010000526.1 GCA_030535815.1 Clostridia bacterium | reverse complement strand
TGCTCGTTCCAGCCGTCGATGTAGATAAATTCGGGCTCTGCACTGAGGGCTAATGCTGCCTGCTCACGGAAGAAGTATGCCTTTCTTGCACCGTCCGCCGTGTAGTCCTCGCCGAATACCTCGGAAAATCCTCTTCCCTTGGCATATTCGTTTGATGCCGCACCGCCAAGTCCCATTGCCGCATTGGTAAGGGTATTTATGGAACAGCCCACAGCCATAAATTCAGGTCTTCCCGTCTCGTTGGGGTTACGGAGCTTCTGGGGGAAGTGTTCAAGCCAGAACCATTCGTTGGGTTTAACCTCGCTGTCTCTCGTTCCGCCGTAACGGAAGGTGAAAAAGTCGTGAATTTCGTCTACCAAGGCAAGCTGTGCGCTGTCTTTGGAATTTGCCTGAGCTTTTCCGTATTCCTTACGGGTGTTTGCAAAAATAAGGGGCTTTCCGTCAAGGTAGTACCATATATCGGAATAGTCGTTTTCACAGAAGCAGCTCATATAAATGGATGCAGGCTGAGTGAAGCTGTACTGATTGGGCATTACGATTGAGCCAAGCACGGAAATTTTCGGAACGTTGAGCCCCGTCGATTTCGCATCACGGAAGGCTTCTGCCACAACCTTAAGAGAGCTTACAAAGTTATATCCGTTATTTGTATAGTCAAAGAATATTACGTCAACTCCCGCATGGGAAAGCATTTCGGCGTGCTTTCTGTAAACCCAGTAGTCATAGGAATCATAAAAGCCAAGTGCCGGCTCAGACCAGTAATATATGCTGTTTAAGTCCCACGCCTTGTGGAAGTAGTCATATCTTGCTTCGGGAGAAGCTTTAATTACGTCCCCGATTACCGTCGCACGGGTTTTAGCAGTATTCGATGTAAACCAGTTCCAGTACATTATTCCCACATCACGTCCGTCGGTTTTAACGGCACCTGCTTCAGAATAGTCTGCCACCTTTCTTCCATAGGAATCCGTTGCCGCCCAGGTATCGGAATAAAGGTCAATGACAGCATCATCGGATACCTGAACGGATTTTGTATCACGCACATAATCTTCCTTTGAAAGAATGACCTTTTTAATATCGCTTCCGCCGCGGGATGCACCGTAGAGCGAAACGAAGTAAAGGTCGTGTTTTCCTTCCGTCGCTTTTACGGGTGCTTTGAAAAGACCTTCTCTGTTTTCGTCCATTACAAGATAGCCTATTACATTGCCTGTGAGCGGATCGTCGGTTTTAATCATAAGAGTATCGCCGTTTGCCCCTCCGGTAACAACATTTTTCGCTTCGATTGCGATATGCTTTATCCCGGTAAGGTCCGCACCCTTAAACCCGAAATAATCGTCCTTTTTTGAATAACGGAGAATTTCTCCGTTTATTGTTGCTCCCGACAAAATATCCGCATCCGCCGCATTAAGCGTAATTTCCCCCTCCGCAGATACAGGAATTGAAAAAATCATCAGGGTTGCCAGAATAATTGCAAGTATTTTTTTCAAAGCTATTCCCTTCCTTTCAGTTTGATAATATAATTATACATTATCCCGTGCTTTTTGTCTTTATCATCAATTCCGACTTATTTATCAT
>JAUNRD010000525.1:974-1573 GCA_030535815.1 Clostridia bacterium | reverse complement strand
TTTCCGTCTTTCGCATCTTCATAACCATGCCTATATCCCCATTTCTTAGCATCATCCATATCTATGTGACCGTATAACGACAATCTCAAAAACGTCACTGTACGGGTCTGCGTCCTCGTCAAAACATTCTGTTAAAGTCTGCTTTGCCGTACCTTTTTCAAGTACCTTTATCCACCAGACACCGCCGCAGTTTTCTTTTCCGTATCCTGCCTTTATAAGCGTCCCGTCTGAGAACCTAATCGTAACTTCGGAATTATAGCATCCGATTTCATCTGCAGGATAAGGCGCACCGTCAATGACCAGATTATCGTCACTATATCCGTATATCTTGCAACTCATTTTTCGCTCCTTCCTTGACTAATTCTCTTGACTAAAAAGCCTGTTTGTTGACTAAATCCATTAGTCAGATTTACCAGTTTCGCCGCACAGGTCGCACTTATGATCCTTCCGGGCTTTACGGTCTTTTCTTTCAATCAGCTCGTTCATCCTGCATTTATACCCTCCTGTTCCAGTCCTCTACGATCTCTGTCCTTGCCTTTTCCCACTTATCCCAATGCTTTAAAGGGTATTCTTCCGGCTCATAATCAAAGCCGATTCCG
>JAUNRD010000525.1:0-964 GCA_030535815.1 Clostridia bacterium | reverse complement strand
GTTAACTCCGCACTCTGGGCAAAGAATCTCCCAATAGCACCAGTATTCCATGTTCGGTTCACTGTAATACTGTGGGTGGATCATCGACAACTCTATCTTTTCATTCCCGCAGAACGGGCAGGGTTTCAATGTTTTTTCCAGTTCTGCCGTTTCTGCTTTATGTTCTCTGGCATAATTTGCTTTGTTTACACCTATACGCCATCTGTCACTCACGCCTTAACCTCCTTCCCCTTTCCGATCATCTAACCACATTCAGTTCTTCATTCGCCTGTTTCAGCACATCTGCTACGCTTTCACCTTTTCTGACTCCGATCATCCACGCAGGCGGCAAAGGGAAGTCTCCCTGATACCGCCACAAGTGTAAGCAGTTCGGCATATTGTTAACGTATTCCGACTCTTGCGGGTGTATCTGTATAACCGCTTCGTTGTCCTCAAAGAAAATCCTCTTGAGTTTTGTCATATCATCCCAAGTAGGCGTAATATTTCGCTTAAACGGGCAGACCGACACATGATCCCAACCGCCGCCAAACGACCATATAACCGAACCGTCCCATATCCCGATATGGATAATGCCGCACCCGCCATCTTCGGCTACTCTGTCAACATGGAGCCTTGTGTATTTTTTGATTTCGTCTAATGTTTTCACTTGTTCACCTTCCTTTCATCTATCAAGTATTGCCGTATAAATCGGCTTGCATATTGTGGATGTATCTCGCTCCGTCTTTCCTCTCGACTCTTCCCGTCTTTGCTTGTTATGTATGCGCATCGTCTTGGCTCAACATAATCTAACGTTTCAAATATCAGGTTGTTTTTAGGCTCAAATCCGATAAAGAAAAACTGTGTCGGTTTTTTGTAATAATCTCCGTTTTGCCGTCTGTCTTTATCAATGATCGAAGGCTTCAAACACCAATACCGCTTCAGATAATGCTGCTCTGCTATTGGATTTTCTATCACAAGCCGCAAG
>JAUNRD010000524.1:283-1578 GCA_030535815.1 Clostridia bacterium | reverse complement strand
TTCTGTGTTACACCAGGTGCCGTTTACTACCTTCTTTAAGAAGTCAGGATCATTTTTATGGGGTGTAAGCTCCATGGGATTAAGCAGGTCGCTTACATCTTCATAATCAACCAATCCTTTTTCGTTCATTGTAAGATATGAGTGCTGTACCAAAGAACATTCGTAAGACGCCTTTGTACAATTGAATGTTGTGATATATGTTTCAGGGAAATGCCATGCAATACGGCGGTTTTCGCTGATTCTTATTACCGCATTGTTGCTTAATTTAAGAAGCATTGCGGTATTTGAGAAGGGGTTATCCCAATAGTTCATTCCCTCACCAAAAATATCGGTATCCATCTTATCCTCATAGCCGAATGCCGCAACCTTAAGTGCATGAGCCTTTGCCGCAGAAAGCACCATAGAAGTTGAGTGCGTAGGATATAACATGGGAGGAAGACCTGCCATCTTCTTCCACTGGTCTCCTTCGGTGTATTTGAATACATCGTAAAGTCTCTTCATATCGTGGTTGTACTGTGCTTCGGCATAAACCATCTCGCCCATTTCGCCTGTAGCATACTTCTGACGGCAGAAAATTGAAGCAGGACGGTAAATACCGGTTTCGCCCATCATATATGTAAGACCTGTTTCCTTTACAAGACGAACGATTTCCTGAATTTCCTCTGTCTTGAGTGCCATAGGCACTGCGGAATAAACGTGCTTTCCTGCCTTTAATGCGGCAATTGCCATTACACCGTGCAAATCTCTCTGGGTAAAGATAGCAACGGCATTAATTTCGCTTGATGCAATTACGTCATCAAAGCTGTCGAAAATCATATCTGCGCCGTACCACTCTTTAAAGTTCTTTGCTCTTTCCGGGAACTTATCGCATACAGCAACAAATTCAACTGCAGGATGAGCCTTGAAAAGCGGAACGAAATTTCTGCAGAACTGTCCGCATCCGACGAAAGCTATTCTTAATTTCTCTCTCATTTTTACCATCCCTTTCATTATCTTTAATCCGATTATATCACATTTTTTCAAATATGTAATGTATGTGTGTGATTTATTTTTTGTAAATTTGTTGCTTTTTTATTTTTTACCATTGCCAAAATACCAATAAAATGTTATTATTTTAATTGTAATATTTCACAAAGGAAGAAAGTTATGAGCTATTCAGGAAAAAGAAATTACTTTTCAAGGCTCCCTAATCAGAGTCTGGCTGTGACAGAATGCGGACTAACTATATGTGATCCGAGCCACCGTGCTTATGCCAGAATATATGGTCATTATTCTGCTCATTTTATATTAGAGGG
>JAUNRD010000524.1:0-273 GCA_030535815.1 Clostridia bacterium | reverse complement strand
GGCAAAGGAATATATACCGTAAACGGAAAGGACTATCCGATTTCTGCCGGAGAAGGTTTTATGATTATCCCGGATTTACCTGCCTCTTACGTTGCAGATGATAAAGAACCCTGGAAATATATTTACGCCAACTTTTCAGGGCCGGATGATGCCGCAATTGCCCATTATGCAGGGCTAAATGACACAAACGTTACCTTTACCTTTGACTTATCCGATGATATGATAAATGATTTGAACTCCATGCTCCGTTGCAATGAAAAGCAAGGTGCCAAA
>JAUNRD010000523.1 GCA_030535815.1 Clostridia bacterium | reverse complement strand
CAAAAAGCGTTGCCACGGATACCGAAATCAAAGCAAGAGAAGACCATAAGCTTCGCCTCAGGATTACCTTATCGTTGTACATTGCTGATAAAATTATGGGGAACACATATGAACAGCCGGTAACAATGTAGTCCCTGTGGAAAAATGAAACAACAAAGCTTGTGATAATCGTGGCGTAAATTGCCACATAGTTTTTGGTCTTATGACTTACAGAATCCACTTTACAGAGCATCCTCACCGCCATATGTGTAAGAAAATTCAATACTATGGGAAGCACCACATTTAGCCATAAATAACGGCTTCCCAAAGAAAGGCTGTGAAGCCCCATATGTACGAAAATAAAATACGCAGCAATTTCTGCAACAGAAACAATAGTCACCGTTCCCGCGTGCACCGTTAAAAGCTGTTTTCTGTACTCTTTTATAAGTTCTTCGTTGTTCATTTCATCATTCCTGTTCGTCTTTTATTTTCCCCTTACCGTTATAACCACAAGCTCGGGTCTGTTGAATATTCTCGGCAAAACCGTATTTTCCCGTGACAGACCTCTGCTTACAATCATCTTTCCGCATTCAAACTCATAAAGTCCGCCTGCCATCTTCGGAAAGAACCCTTCCCCCGGAGAGTATAAGCCGTTTAAGATGAAGGGGATTCTTACCTGTCCTCCGTGTGCGTGTCCCGATAAAACCAGGTCGAAATCGTATTCAAAATACTTTTCTGCAAGCTCCGGGCGGTGAGAGAGCAATATATTAAAGCAATCATCGCTTATCTTTGCTCCGACAGAGGCAAGCTGCTCATAAAAACCGATATGATTTTTATCCGCTTCATCGACCGCAGGATCATCCGTTCCGCCGATCGACACTTTGTTTCCTCTTATCTCAAGGCTTTTAACATCCCCCCTTAAGACCTTTACGCCCCGGTCTTCAATCCGCGAAAATATTCCCAAAGCATCATAGCCCCACCACTCGTGGTTTCCGCTGACGTAAAAGGTTTCATACTTCCCTTCAAGTCCGTCTATTAAATCATAGCTTCCGCCTATATTATATTTATCGTCAAAAATATCGCCGCAAAGAAGCACAGCATCGGGGTTTGCTTTTTCAATTTCTTCCAACAGCTCCGACTGCCTTTGCCCGTACTCACAGCCGTGGAGGTCGGATATTAAAACGAAGGTGATGTCCCCCGAAATCTTTTCGCTTTCAAGTGTGTAATTTACCACCTTGAGCCTTGAATCAAACGCCACAATAATAAGCAGAATAACTCCGATAATTATTAAAACATACTTTAACTTTTTTATTTTCAATATGCATTCTCCTTTTACAGGATATCTTCGGAAAACAAATTCATATCTTCCATCATCGGTGCTTCAATTGTCATCTCTTCGCCGGTTATGGGATGGCAAAAGGAAATTTCACTGCAGTGAAGGCGTACTCTTTCATCCTTTTGCGCCGCACCGTATAAATCGTCGCCGTAGATTGGGTTTCCCATATATGAAAGATGCACCCTTATCTGATGGGTTCTTCCGGTGAGCGGCAAAAGCTTTACCAAAGAATAGTTGCCGTTTGATCGGAGTGTCTCATAAAGGGTTATTG
>JAUNRD010000100.1:4086-6888 GCA_030535815.1 Clostridia bacterium | reverse complement strand
AGTGAAGAAGGCTATTACCCCATATGTGTTATAAGAATCCCCCACGGAATCAATGGCAAAATCAAGCCTATGATATGCCTTCAGGGACATTCCACCGGAATGCATATTTCCCTCGGAATATCAAAATATCCGGGAGACGATGCTTTAATAGGACGGGATGAACAGTATTTAGCAAAATACGCTCTTGATAACGGCTACTGCCCAGTTTTAATGGAACAGCGCTTTATGGGCGAATGTGGCGGAACGGAGAAAGGCCCCGGCTGTCACACCGACTGGAGTGCGGAGTATAAAATGTCTGTCTTATCCTATCTTGCCTTAGGCAGAACCGCCATCGGCGAAAGAGTGTGGGATGTTTCAAGATTAATTGATGTTTTGGGTGAAAACTTTCCCTTCCTTGATATGGATAACGTGTGTCTTATGGGACACTCAGGAGGCGGAACTGCTGCATTTTATTCTGCCTGCGTTGATGAGCGCATAAAGGCGGTTATGCCTTCCTGCGCAGTATGTACCTTCCGTCATTCGATAATAGGATTGAAGCACTGCCCCTGCAATTATATAGAAGGCATTGCAAGATATTTCGACATGGGAGATTTAGCAGGACTGATTGCACCGCGAAAGCTTGTTGCCGTCTCCGGTCAGCTTGACTTCGGCTTTTTAATCGAGGGCGCTGAAGAATCAATGAAAATTGCGACAAAGCTTTACGAATATGCCGGATGCCCCGAAAACATTGCTCACGTTGTGGGTGAACACGGACACAAGTTTTACGCAGAAAAAAGCTATAAGATATTTAATAAAATGATATGAAAAAAGCTCTGAGCCCATTGGCTCAGAGCTTTTTTAATGTTAATGTGCAAGCAAAAGCATTACCATAAACAAAAGGGCAATGATATAAGAGCTTATCTTTATCTTTTTAGCTTCACCACAGAAAATGCTGATGATTATGTAGGATATAAGACTGAAAGCAATTCCGTAGGTATTGTAGGTAAAGGGCATTACCGCAAGAGTCAGGAAAGCAGGAACGGAAATCCTGAAATCGTCCCATTCAATATTCTTGACCGCGCCCATCATAAGCAATCCCACATATATAAGTGCCGCCGCAGTGGCACAGCTTGGTACACTTAAAAACATTGCTATAAAGAAGAATATTCCGCAGAATACTGATGTTAACCCTGTTCTTCCTCCTGCCGCAACACCTGCATTGACCTCGCTGAATGTGGTAACCGTAGATGTTCCGTTCTTTAAGTTTGAAAAGCGTTCCAAATTCCTGCACCTTTTAGTGTAAAATGCTATTTCACCACAAGTTATCTGAAATTTTCACACTTTTTCACTTAACCGACACTAATTTCGTTAAGTTTAACAATTCCGCCTTCGTCAGGCTTAGAGAATTCCGCAGGATATGAATAATAGTGATAGTCTGCATAGATGTCACTTATGATTTTTCCATCCCATACAACGGTTGTTTCCGCTCTTCCGTGTCCCGTTTTGTTCCAGTCTTCAGATCTGATTCCGTTTTCCATCACCCCAAAGAATGTGTAGCCACTATCCGAAGCATACGACTTTTCTCCGTCAAAATAGCCGAAGCCACGTGAAAACTTCATGTTCTCCCAGACCTTGAAATCACTTAAAATTGCACTGCCGGGAGCTATGCGACGTGCAACAACAGTACGTTTTCCGTAGGCATAGCTTCTGCCTGCGGCATTATCTTCGCTTTCGGTTGTGTATGTCCACATTATTTTCTTTGTAAAATCGAAGAACAGCGGCTTTCCGTATTCTCTTCCTTCATCCTTCCAGAGAAGCTCTGCCTTTCCTTCTGCAAAATCAAATGTCACAACTGCCGAATCTATGTAGCTGTCATCGTCTTCATCGTAAGTCACAAGCGCACCTCTGAGATAAAGCTTGTCCTCATCAACCAAAACAAAATTATCCGAAAAATCGGTAAACAATCCGCCTGCTACAGCAAGCTTGTCTAATTTATACTCCTTCTTTTCCCCTGTTTCGAGATTTGTTTTTATAAAGCTGAGCTTTACATATATGCCGTTTCCGTCTCTGTCACGTTCATTTGTATAAGATACCTTGTAAAGAGTGCATCCGTTCATTGTGTAAAACACAGAAACCGGGCCTTCAGGGGCATAACGGTCTTTTTCCTGCTGGCTTAACAGATTGAGCTTGTAGTCATATTTCTTTGCGCGGACAACATAGTTTCCGTCTTCGTCGTCATAGTCAACAACGCAGGCATATACCGCTTCATCAGTCATACCGAGGTATTTCGATGCTTCCGCTATCTTATAAAGACTTCCTTTATCAAAAAGATATGTGCTGTTGTAGTCGCTGAAGGCAAGAACTTTGTTGTTTGCACAAAACTGATTTACAAAATTGCAGTGAAGTCCTCTTAAATCAGTTGCAGCCTTCGCAGAAGTAACAGCTTTTACAGCCTCTGCCTTTTCTTTCACTGCTCCCGCCTTTGTTCCGCACTTATGGCAAAACAGTGCTCCGCTCATAAGCTCTGTCCCGCAATTTGCACAAACGGCAATCTGTTTCGCTCCGCAAAAGCTGCAGAACAATGCTCCGCTTACCAATTCTTTTCCGCACTTGTTACAATACATTTTCATTATCTCCTTTTATATTTTGTCATATGCCCGAAGGCAGAATCCGAATAAGGCTTCTGCCTTCCGCTTTGATGCACTTTTAATACATCATACCATATCGCCCGGGATTATTCAATATCAAAGTTATATATTTTTCCGCAGTGTACTTAAAGCTTATCAAAGCAATAAACACGGCTTGAACCCAAAATTCAAGCCG
>JAUNRD010000100.1:791-4076 GCA_030535815.1 Clostridia bacterium | reverse complement strand
TGTTTGCGGTATTATTCCCACTCGATTGTGCCTGTGGGCTTGGGAGTAAGATCCATAAGTACGCGGTTGATGCCGGGCACTTCGGATGTGATTCTTTCTGTTATCTTATGAAGAACGCTGTAGGGAATTTCCTCGATTGTTGCTGTCATAGCATCCTTTGTATTTACGGCGCGGATAATTGCAGGCCATCCTTCATAGCGGCTTTCATCTTTTACTCCGACACTTGTCATATCGGGAACAACCACGAAATACTGCCATACCTTTTCAGCAAGTCCGCACTTGTCAAATTCGTCTCTCAAAATTGCATCAGCTTCACGAAGAGCAGCTAATCTGTCACGGGTTATTGCGCCCAAGCATCTTACGCCGAGACCGGGACCGGGGAACGGCTGACGGTAAACCATAGCATGAGGAAGACCGAGTGCCTCACCAACCACTCTTACCTCGTCCTTGAAAAGAAGCTTTAAGGGCTCAACAAGGCTGAACTTCAAGTCCTCGGGAAGACCGCCAACGTTATGATGGCTCTTTACAGCCTTCTTGCCTTCCGCCTGCTTTACGCTTTCAAGTATATCGGGATAAATTGTGCCCTGGGCAAGGAATGAAATACCTTCAAGCTTTCTTGCTTCGTCGGCAAATACGTTAATAAACTCGGCACCGATGATTTTTCTCTTTCTTTCGGGCTCTGCTACGCCTGCAAGAAGATTCAAGAAACGGTCTGTCGCATCAACATAGATAAGGTTTGCATCAAGCTCATCCTTAAAAACTTTGATTACGTTTTCAGATTCGTCCTTACGCATAAGTCCGTGATTGACGTGTACACAGTAAAGCTGCTTACCTATCGCCTTTATTAAAAGTGCGGCAACAACAGAAGAGTCAACGCCGCCGGATAAAGCAAGGAGCACCTTTTTGTCGCCAACCTGCTCACGAACGAGAGCCACCTGCTCTTCTATAAAGCTGTCCGCCAGCTCTTTTGTGGTAATGCGTGCCATTGTATCGGGTCTTCTATTTGAATCCATTTTAATTCCTCCCATGCACAATTTTATTTTTCCATAATGATAGCACAAAAACGCAAAAAATTCAAGTATTATTGAATATTTTTCTTTCCGTTATGCCTGAGGATTTTCAAATTTTATAAAAAAACCTTTTTCACCCATTAAAAAATTTGATATTTTTTATAAAAGCTCCGAAAGTCTGCCAACCGCTTCCTCACTGGTTGCCCAGCTTGATGCAAAGCGCACGACAGTATGATTGTCGTCATACTTTTCCCAGAATCCGAAAGCAACCTTCTTTTTAAGCTCTTCCATTTTGCTGTTTTCAAGAATTATGAATATCTGGTTTGTTACCGTTTCCATAAAGAAGCGATAACCCTTTTCTTTAAAAATCGCCCTCATTTTATCCGCCATTTTTATGGCGTTACGGCTTATTTCAAAATATAAATCATCGGTAAAGAGCGTATCAAATTGCACGCCAAGTAATCTGCCCTTGGCAAGAAGTGCACCGTGTTGCTTGATTTCGGTGAAAAAATGCTTCGGAGCGTTGTTATGAGTAAACACAACCGCCTCACCGCAGAGTGCGCCAACCTTTGTTCCGCCTATGTAGAATATATCGCAGAGATCTGCAATATCGGAAAGCGTAAGGTCAACCCCCTCGCTCATAAGAGCATAGCCAAGCCTTGCCCCGTCCATATATAAAGGAATATCGTATTTACGGCAGACAAAAGAAAGTGCCGCAAGTTCGCTCTTTGTATAAAGCGTTCCGTACTCTGTGGGGTGAGAAATATAAACCATTCCCGGGAAAACCATATGGTCAAAGTTGGCATCGGCGTAAAAGGTTTTTATATAACTTTCAACCAGGTCTGCTTTAAGCTTTCCGTTTTCGTGGGGTATGGTTAAAACCTTGTGTCCCGTAAACTCAATCGCTCCTGCTTCGTGAGCGCTTACATGACCGGTATCAGCACTTATTACGCCAGCATAGGCAGGAAGAACGGTATCAATCACAATCTGATTGGTCTGTGTTCCGCCGGTTAAAAGAAAAACCTCGGCATCGGGCTTCCCGCACGCTTTTTTTATTTTTTCTTTAGCGCTTTCACAGTATTTATCTTTACCGTATCCTGAAAGCTGCTCATAGTTTGTTTCCATAAACCTTTCAAGTATTTTTATGTGTGCACCTTCCGTATAATCGCTTTCAAATGATAACATATCGCTGCCTCCTTAATTTATAAAACTAATACGCAGGCTGGGCCTGCGTATTATCATCATTCATAATCCGGCATTTCGTAGCCGTCCCAGCCTGCTGCAAAGCGGGCAACCAAAATTGCATCCATAAGGGTGATTTTTCCGTCCTTATCAACATCAACCGCCTTTTCCTTTGCAAAGCCGTTTGTCATTCCTGTAATGTAGTTAACAATATTAAGTGCATCGTTTGCCGTTACCTTTCCGTCAATATCGTTATCACCCATGGGAGCAAGATAATAGCTGAGATAATCCTCAACATTTACCATACCATAGCCATAATATACATCGTAACCTGTCTTTCCCCTGTCTTCCGATGCATTTTCAATTACTTCCATAAAATCATCATGGGAAAAATCCGCATCTATCTCACGAAAAAGTGCCGCAATTCCCGAAACAGTAGGTGCAGCAAAGCTTGTACCCTTACTCTGGAAATATTTATTGTTATCAGGATTGGGAGAAAGGCAAGCAATTTTAGCATCATCACTTCCGCCGGGGGCACACACATCAATGGCATCGTTATACTGAGAATAGTCACACACAGCTTTATTATGATCAACAGCGCCGACAGCAATAACCCCGTCATATGCCGCAGGATAGGAATATTCATCAGTTCCGTTATTTCCCATTGCAGCAACCATCAATACATTTTTACTTGCAGCATACTGAACCGCTGCCTTTAAGGTTTCAGAATCGCTGTTTGTACCAAGACTCATATTGATTATGTCGCAGTCATAATCATCGACTGCCATTTTAATAGCCTCTGCAACAAGACTTACCTTTGCTTTTTTTGATTCGTCATCAAATATTTTAAGTTGAACAAGCTTCGCCTCAGGCGCAACACCGCGGAAGCCCACATAGTTCATTTCTGCCGCAATCTGAGCAGAAACCATGGTTCCGTGATTAACGGTATCCGTAACATCCTTTGACTCTGCAACAAGATTATATCCTTCAAGAATATTATCATCAAGGTCTCCGGTTATGTTACAGCCGGAGTCTATAACCGCTATCTTAACACCGTCTCCCGTGTAGCCTTTATCAAGGGCATAGTCAGCAG
>JAUNRD010000100.1:0-781 GCA_030535815.1 Clostridia bacterium | reverse complement strand
ATATCCCACTTATATTTTTCATGCATAGGGTCATATGCGGAATAGTCCCCGTAGAGATAAACATAGGAATTTTCTTCGTAAAATTCAACAATATCGGATTCTAAGCAGGAAGCAAGTTCTTCCTCGTTCATAAGAGCATAGTCCTTCCCTTCATCGGCATAGAGCGACACAACAGAATCGTTGAAATAAACTATGTATTCCTTTTCCTCTTCTGTTTCTTCCCCGTAGTTTCCGATGAAAGCTTCAATATCTTCCGCTTCATATTCCTCTGCAACAGCAACAGATGCCATAGCAAAGACTATTGCCAAAGCCACAAGTAAAGCAATTATCTTTTTAAAACTCTTCATTTTTATTCCTCCAAAGCAATTAAAGCTTTAATAAACGCTGATATTCTACCGATTATATTTTAACACAAACACCATCACGTGTCAATAGAAAAGGACGGAAAGCAACGCCTTCCGTTCTCATATTACTGTATTGTGTAGTACACAAAGCCGTCATATACTCCGGCAAATTCCAGCGCCTCATCGTCAGTAAGCTTTAAGGCATCTTCCTTTGTCACATAGTAAATCATATTATCATCAATTCCCTTTGCCGCTATACCGTCTTTATAGAGCACGGGTGCCTCATCAACCACCACTCCTTCTTTTCCGAATGGTGTAAATTCCGTACCGTCGGGATTTGACATAAACATTCTTCTTAATCCCTCAGAATAGAAGTTAAAAAGATATTTATCCCTATAATTCATTATGTGTTCAAGATTAAGTCCGTAAACCATAAT
>JAUNRD010000099.1:6349-6901 GCA_030535815.1 Clostridia bacterium | reverse complement strand
AGAAAAAGGAGCATATTATGAGTTTTTTGGTTTTTCTTTGCGCTGTCTTAAAAGGTGCCATATACGGACTTTCGGTGTTTTTCGTGGGGGCATTAACGGATAATGTGGATGTACTTGATGTTCTGGCGCTTCGCTACATCATAAGCTTTGCCGCCCTTACCCTGTTAAGAGCATTCAAAGTTATTAAAATAAGGGTAAGATTCAAGGACTTTTTTGATAAAAGCTCCGGAGCAACCGATGTGCTTTTAGCCGGCTTGTTTGAGCCTTGTCTTTATATGTTTTTTGAAACAATGGGTATATCCATGACAACGGGAATTACGGCAGGTGTAATTATTTCTTTAAGTCCGGTGGTAAATTGCTTTACCGAAGCATGGGTTCTTAAAGTGAAGGCGGGAGCACTTAAAATTTCCTTCCTTATCGTGGGGATTATCGGAGCTTTGTATATTGCAATAAAGGGCGGAAGTGCCGGCGGTGAGGATAAACCCCTTGGTATTTTGTTTATGTTCCTTGCAATTATTGTGGGGGCGTTTTTCTCATCTTTTTCATCAAAAT
>JAUNRD010000099.1:0-6339 GCA_030535815.1 Clostridia bacterium | reverse complement strand
CATCTGATAGCAGGAAGCATAGAAAGCTATTTTGCACCTTACTTTAACGTTGAAAACATATCGGGCTTTATCTTCCTCGGCATAATATCAACTTGCCTTGCAACCTTTATGAATAACTATGCCCTGTCTAAAGTAACGCCTACCACAATGGCGGCATTTGGCGGAATTTCCACATTGGTAACAGTTCTCGGAGGAGTATTTTTAGCCGGAGAAAATATATATTACTATCATTATATAGGCTTTGCGCTCATTCTTTTCAGAATGATTTCCGTAAGTGTGCTTGATATACATAAAAGCCGTAAACAAGCTTGACTTTAGGGCTTTTATATGCTAAAATCATAAAAAACATCAGAGGTGATTTTATGAAAGCTGCAATTATTCAGGCACCGTATTCAAGAGATTTATCAAAGTCCGACGAATATTTTGACTATAAACTGAATTTACTTAAAGAATTAAAGGATGATGTTGATATCATCGTTTTGCCGGAGTATTCCGATGTACCCTGTGCAACCACAAATTTGGAGGAAACACTTTTTTATCACGATAAGTATATTGACACACTTCTTTCTGAGTGTGAAAATGCGGCAAAGCGCTGCAAGGCTCTTTTATTTGTAAACGCCCTTTCTAAGGAAGAGGGAGGCTATCGCAATACCACCTACGTTTACGGAAGAGACGGTAAACTGCTCGGTAAGTACTTTAAAAAGCACCTGCCTCCGCTGGAGCTTGAAACGCTCTCACTTGACAGTGACTACACATTTACATATTCCGAGCCTTTCACAATGGATATCGAAGGCTTGCGTTATGCGTTTTTAACCTGCTATGACTTTTATTTCTACGAGGCTACCGCAAGAATTGCAAGGGAAAACGTGGATGTTATTATCGGATGCTCACTTCAGAGAAGCGATACACATTCCGCCATTGAAATTATGTGCCGTCACCTTGCCTATAACACCAACGCCTATGTGCTTCGCTCATCCGTAAGCTTTGCCGAGGATTCCGACATCTGCGGTGCAAGTATGGCGGTTACCCCCAAGGGCGATGTTTTGATGAATATGAAGGGTAAATTCGGCGTTGGCTATGCAGAGTTTGATCCTTCCGATAAATACTTAAAGCCTGCAGGCTTCGGAAGGAAAGATGCACCTCACTATGAGTATATCGAATACGGAAGAAAGCCCTGGCAGTACAGAAGCGGCGGAAGTGCCATTGTTCCCTTTGAGGAATATATGCCCTATCCCAGAGTTTGCGCACACCGCGGATTTTCCTTTGCTGCTCCCGAAAACACAATGCCCGCCTACGGTGCGGCAATCGGTATGGGGGCAGACGAGATAGAGCTTGACCTCTGGCCCACAACAGACCATGAGCTTATAAGCTGCCACGATAAATTTCTGCACAGAATTTCAAACGGAGAGGGCCCGGTTACGGATAAATCCCTTGCCGAGCTTAAGGCGCTTGATTTCGGATGTAAGTTCAGTGACAGCTTCAAGGGATTGAAGCTTGTTACCTTTGAAGAGATATTAAAGCATTTTGCCGGCCACACAATAATGAACGTACACTTAAAGCCTATGGACGAAGAAGAATTCCCCGACTGGTATGTGGACAGACTTCTCTATTTAATAAGAAAATATGAGGCTGAACGCCACGTTTACTTAATGGTTGAGGAAGACAAGCAGATTGCACACTTCAAGCGCATCGCTCCCGAAATTCCCATCTGCGTGGGACACAACAAAAATGATCCCTGGGGAATTGTTGACAGAGCAATAAGGCTTGGTGCTGAAAAGGTGCAGTTCTATAGACCCTATATAAATCAGGAAATGATAGATAAAGCCCGTGCCAACGGAATTATCTGTAACCTTTTCCATACAGACGATCCCGATGAGGCAATTGAATTTATTAAAATGGGAATTGACACAATCCTTACCAACAACTTCTGCATAGTGCAAAGGGCGGTAAACGATTATCTTGGTAAATAAAAGAAATCCGTGAGTGAAGCTCACGGATTTCTTTTATTTCTGAATTTAAGCGGTGTTTTGCCGAAGCGTTTTTTAAATGCCGTTGAAAAATAGTCAACATTATGAAAGCCTGAATCAAGGGCGATATAGCGGACGGAATGATTGGTATCCCTTAAAAGCTCTGCGGCGCGCTCCAAACGACATTCTCTTATTTCCTCCGAAATGCCGATGCCCTTGACCTTTATAAAAAGATGCTGGAGGTATGAGGCGCTTAAATGGCAATGGGCGGCAATGCCTGCGAGGGTGATATCCTCGGTAAAATGCTCCTTTATATAGTCTATGGCATCAAAGACATAGGGACTCATATTTTCGCGGGCAAAAAGGGCGCTTATGGCATTTTCATAGTGGGGCGATGTTGTTATATGCTCTTTTAGCAGGGCGGATAAAACTTTAAGAAAGGTTTTAAGTGATGCTTCTTCATCATCCGTTATGTGCAAAAGTGAATCATTATGAAGCGAGGGTATATCGGTTTTGAGCCTTCCTGATAAAAGCGATGCGGTTTTATCTCTTAAAGCTCCTTTTATGCCGGTAACGGAAACAATGGAAAAAAGCGTGTTTTCTATAAAAACGGGCAAGGATATTTCGGTTACTCCCGCATAGCAGTTAACTTTTTTTATTTCACCGTCTTTTTTCATTTCCGCCTGATATTTGTTTTTAAGATAAACACACCTTCTCTGAAGCCCCCGATTTTTCTTTATGGCAAGGCAGTAGGGGTTTTTGTGCCACTTCCTTATTTCGGGGAGATTAAGCTCACTGTCCGTGCAAAGCAGGTTGTAGCGGTCGTATATTATAATATCCCATTGGCGGTTTTTTTTAATATCTTCTATATATTCTTTTATTAAAACAGCGCAATCTTTCATAAATACCTCATAAAAACTAAAAAATAAAGCATAAAATCAAAGTTTTTTTATTATTATACTGCTATAATGAACTTAAGTCAAGGGAAATTACGAGAAAGAAGGGTGTATCATGGAAAATATATGGATTGATGCCGTAGAATTTAATGAAAAAGGCGGCTGGAAAAAGGAAAGTCAGTTTGTAAGGGAAATGGGAAGCTCATACCTTGTTGCAAATGACGTTCCGGGAGCTCCCGCTTCAGATGCGGAAACCGAGTTCACCGTTACCGAGGAGGGCTGGTACAGAATTTTCGCCCGCACGAAAAACTGGAAGTATCCCGAAGCACCCGGTCAGTTTACCGTAAAGGTCGACGGGGAAGAGACGGCACACACTCTTGGTAAAATGCCCATTTTATATTGGTACTGGGATCTGGCGGGTGATGTTTACTTAAAAAGCGGTAAGCATAAAATTGCTCTGTCCGATAAAACAGGGTGGCTTTCAAGATGTGCCGCTATAATCATAACAAACGATTTTGATTATACCCCTTCTCCCGAAGAGAAAAGATGGCAGAAAGACAGAGCAGAAATGAAGGGCATATCATTAAAGACTAAGGATTACGGAAGCTTTGACTTTGCCGTTGTGGGTGCAGGCCCCGGCGGTATTCCTGCGGCAATAAGCGCCGCGCGCCACGGACTATCCGTTGCGCTTATATCGGGCCGTCCCACAATAGGCGGTAACGCCAGCGACGAAGGCTCCATTGGTCTGGACGGTGCAGGCTCCCACATCAAGGGCTATCACGAAACGGGAATTGCCAACGAGATAAAGAGAGTTTACGAAGAATTCCCCGATTTCACGTATCAGAATGCACTTGAATACCTTGTGGAAAAGGAAAAAAATATCACCGTTTTCTTAAACGAAATCTGCATTGATGCAGAATGCGAAAACGGCATAATTGAAAACATAACTTTGGTCAATGCCGAAACTCTGGAAAGACACACTCTTTCAGCGCCTTACTTCTGCGACTCTACGGGTGACGGATGGGTAGGCTACTTTGCAGGCGCGAAATACCGTGTGGGAAGAGAGGCAAAGCACGAATACGACGAAAAATTTGCCCACGAAGAACCTGACTTACTTACTATGAGCGGATGTAACTGCGCCCCCGGCGTTATAAGAAACTTTGCGGCAGAGGATACAGGCTCTCCCGTGGAATTTGTTGCTCCCGACTGGGCAATAAAGTTCCCGAAGGAGCTTCACAGAAAACCTCAGTACAAGCACACTACAGAGTGGTGGCTTGAAAACTCCAACGACTATGACGATTTGTGGGACAGCGAATTTACCCGTGACGCAATGGTACGCCTCGGTATAGGCTATTTCGACTGGAGAAAAAACCTCTATGAGGAAAAAGAGATTTTCGCAAACTACCGTCTTACCGCTCTTGCGCTTCACTTATCAAAACGTGAAAACCGCCGTATCATAGGTGATTACGTTTTAAGTCAGAAGGACTACACCGAACAGACTCAATTTGAGGATGCCATCGGCTATCACGGCTGGGGAATTGACATACACCACGTTAAAGGCATATTCTCAGGTGTGGAAGGGGAGTTTGACAGAGATAAGGGCGTTGGCGTTCCGCCAAGTCCCATCCCTTACAGATGTCTTTATTCCGTAAATATTAAAAATCTCTTCACCGCATCACGCTGCAGCTCATTTACCCATATGGCATTGGGCTCAACAAGAGTTGAATCCACCCTTGCACTGTGCGGTCAGGCTGTCGGCGCAGCGGCATATCTTTGCAAAAAGTATGAGGTATTGCCGAGGGATATTTATCTTTCCCATATAAAGGAATTGCAGCAGACATTAATATGCGATGACCAGACGATTTTGGGTGTTAAGGGCGAGGATGAAGCGGACAAGGCAAAATGCGCAACCGTTACAGCCACAAGCTTTGACAAAGAAGAGGAAGCCTACCCCGAAAACGTTATAAACGGAGAAATCCGCTCCATCGAAAAAAATAACGCCTGGATTTCGGATAAGGCAAAAGGTCTTCCCCAGAGCATTACCCTTGAATTGCCGAGGGACGAGGAAATATCAGAAATTCACATAACGGCAGATACGGACCTTACACTCCCGAGGCACTCCTACTGGCCTGTCGAAGTACCCTTCCTTCACACCTTAAAGGATGCGGATGTTGAAGCTTTGGTAAATGGCGAGTGGATAAAGATAGGCGAAATAAGAGGAAACTTTATAAGAAAAAATAAGATAATTTTCAAGCCCACATCAGCGAAAGCGGTAAGGGTAACCGTTCTTTCTTCAAGCGGAGAAGATGTGGCAAAGATTAACGAGATAAGAATATATTAAGGATAAAAAAGTCAGGTATTGCCTGACTTTTTTGTTGCAATTTATAGTTATTGTGCTATAATTAATAAAAAAGGGGGAATAACAATGTTTGACGGAAAAATGAAAGCATTAACCTTCAGCTATGATGACGGTGTCACACAGGACATCCGTCTGGTTGAAATTTTCAACAAATACAACTTAAAGTGTACCTTCAACTTAAATTCCGACCGTCTCGGAATGGAAGGAAGGCTCGAACGCCCGGAATATAATGTAAACCACACCAAGGTAAAGCCGGAGGATGTATGTCACATCTATTCGGGGCACGAGGTGGCGGTGCACACTCTTACGCATCCCAATTTAACTGTTCTTTCAGATGATGAAGTAATCCGCCAGGTGGAAGAGGACAGAATTAAGCTTTCCGAACTTTGCGGCTACGATGTGGTTGGTATGGCATATCCCGGCGGTCACTTTGACGACCGCGTGGTTGATTTAATCGAAAACCACACCGGCGTTAAGTATTCAAGAGAGGTGCAAAGGACAAAAAGCTTTGAGCCCTTTACAGACCTTTATCGCTATAAGGGAACGCTTTACCACCACATGGACTGGAACGAGCTTTTTACTATGGGCGAGGAATTTATAAAATTAAAGGCGGACACTCCGAAGGTATTTTACATATGGGGACACGCCTATGAATTTGACATTCACCCCGAAAGATGGGAGCAGTTTGACGAGTTCTGCCGTATGATTTCGGGAAAGAATGATATTTTCTACGGAACGAACAAAGAAATCCTTTTAGCAAAATAAGGTGATTTTATGGAGATAAAAAAAGGAATATATAAACACTTCAAGGGTAATCTGTATGAAGTTCTGGGAATTGCGCTTCACTCAGAAACAGTAGAGGAAATGGTTATATATAAGGCACTCTACGGCGAGGGTAAAACCTGGGTGCGCCCCGCATCAATGTGGGAGGAAGAAGTGGAATATGAAGGCAGAAAAGTAAAGAGATTTGAGTTTATCGGATAATAGTTAAGTGCTATCGCAAAAAAAGAGAATGAGCTATCAAACGGCGGTACTTCTTAGGGATAAATCGCCCAAAATCCACGATTTTGGCACATTACTGTGTCAAAAAGCCTTGCAATAATTAAAAAACTCCAAC
>JAUNRD010000522.1 GCA_030535815.1 Clostridia bacterium | reverse complement strand
TCAATTATCCGATCTCTTTCAATCTCAAGATTGGTGTATTCCGTTCTTGCCTCTTCCAAAAGCATTTTGCTTTTCTGCACTTCGGAATTAAGCACCGAAATCTGAGCGTATCTGAGTATTATCATAAGAGCCACTGCCATTATCACCAGCATCGAACCTATAATCTCTTTTCTCTTGGCTCTTACGAAAGATTCATATTTAGGATTGTCACGTCTAACAAGTCTCTGCTCTTCCCTTTCCTGCAATCTGATTCTGTAAGCATTGTTACCGTTATAGCGTTCCATTTACCCAAATCCTTCCCTTTATATATTACATTTTACAGTTTTTCAGCAATTCTGAGCTTAGCACTCTTTGCTCTGCTGTTTTCAATGATTTCCTTTTCACCCGGCAATACCGGCTTTTTTGTTACGATTTTTATCTCCGGCTTTTTTCCACACACGCAAACCGGAAACGAAGATGGACACGTGCATCCTTTCGCCAGAGTCTGGAATGCCTGTTTAACCAGTCTGTCCTCAAGACTGTGGAAGGTTATAACCCCAATCCTTCCGCCGCTTTTAAGAAGAGATACCGCTTTACCCAGAGCGTTTTCTACCGCTTCAAGTTCGCCGTTGACCTCGATTCTTATGGCCTGAAATGTTCTTTTCGCCGGATGCCCGCCCTTTTCTCTGGCTCCTGCAGGAACCGCAGCCTTTATAACCTCAACAAGTTCCAGCGTGGTCTTTACAGGTCGGTTTTTAACTATGAATTCCGCTATTCTCTTAGCCCAACGTTCTTCTCCGTAGCTTCCGATTATTCTCATAAGCTCGGATTCGGAATAGCCATTTACCACATCGTAAGCAGAAAACTTGCTTGTCGTATCCATTCTCATATCAAGCGGAGCATCGTGCATATAGGAAAATCCTCTTTCCGCATCGTCAAGCTGAGGGCTTGATACACCAAGGTCTGCCATTATTCCGTCGAAAGCGGATATTCCGTTTTCTTCAGCAGCTATATCAATTTCAGAAAAGTTCCCATGATATAACTTCACTCTCCCGGAAAACTCCGAAAGCCTTTCTTTTGCCACGCTAAGCGCCAGCGGATCACGGTCAATACCGAGAAGAACAGCCTTGTCGGTAAGCTCCAAAAGCCTTTTGCTGTGTCCCGCACCGCCCAATGTCATATCACAGTATATTCCGTCTTTATCGGTTATTATTCCATCGGTAAGCTCTTCTTTCAAAACCGATATGTGATTAAACTCAGGCATTACGCTTTATCTTCTCCACTTCCTGTGCAGAATCTTCCAGAGTATTTTCTTCGTCAAACACATATCTCTGCCATTCCTCTGTGGACCATATTTCTATTTTGTTTACGGAACCGATAATGCTTACCTCTTTATCAATTCCTGCATGTTCTCTTAAAAGCGGAGGAATCAACATTCTTCCCTGCTTATCTATATTAATATCCATACCGCCTGATGAAATGATACGATTTACTCTTCTGAAGTTTGCATCTGTCTCATGCTCCAGATTTTTCATCATATCTTCAAGACACTTCTCCCAGCCTTCATCATCGTATATGGAAAGTATAAGCTGTTTATGTGTATAGCCGTATTCAT
>JAUNRD010000098.1 GCA_030535815.1 Clostridia bacterium | reverse complement strand
GACTCCCTCCATGGTTTTAGGTACCTGGGAGCGTTATCAGCAGAAGGACCTGAATGACACGGTTATGATTACCTTCGGTCACGGTGACGGCGGCGGCGGCCCCACCCGTGAAATGCTGGAGCAGAGCAGAAGAATTGAAAAGGGTATCCCCGGAATTCCTAAAACCGAAATGCAGAATCCCACAGAATTTATGGAAAAGGTGAAGGAAAACTTTATCGAAAGCACCAAGGCTCTTCCCGAAGTTCCGAAGTGGGTTGGCGAGCTCTACCTTGAAAACCACAGAGGTACATATACAACCCAGGCGAAAAACAAGCTTTATAACAGAAGATGTGAATTTCTGCTTCAGAGGCTTGAAGCATTGTCAGCCCTTGATATGCTTTTTGGCGGAAGCTATCCCAAGGAGAAAATCGACGAATTCTGGGAAGGCGTGCTCTTAAATCAGTTCCACGATGTAATTCCCGGAAGCTCCATAAGAGAGGTTTACGACGATACGGATAAGATGTACGAAGAAATTTTATCCGAAGGTTGTGAGATTGAAAAGGCAAAGCTTTCATCCGTGGCGGAAAAAATGGAAACAAAGGACGGAGTAGTTGTATACAACCCCAACGGCTTTGAATCAGGCGGCTTTGTTACCTACAACGGCGAAAAATGCTATGTTCAGAACATTCCCGCATTGGGCTTTAAGGCATTGGTTCCCGAAGCTAAGAAGACGGAAGTTAAGGTTTGGGGCAAAACTGCGGAAAACCGCTATTTCGTTCTTAAATTGGATGATTGCGGAAACATCGAAAGCCTTTATGATAAGAGGGCGGATAAGGAAATTTTCCGTCTCGGTGAAAAGGGCAACGTGTTCTGCTATCACGAGGACAGACCTCCTATTCACGATGCGTGGAATATTGACAAGGAATCGCTTTACAAGAAGTATGAAATCACCGTTCCTGCAGAAATCGAACCCTTCAGCGACGGTGCGGGCGCAGGCTTTATCGTAAAGCGCACCCTTGAAAAGAGCGAAATCAGACAGAAAATCGTTCTTTACGATGATATTGCAAGGGTTGATTTCGAAACTGAGGTTTCCTGGAATGAGGATCACAACCTCTTAAGAGTTTACTTCCCCATGAATGTAAAGACAGACAAGGCAACCTACGAAATTCAGTTCGGTCACGTGGAAAGAGCGACTCACGCAAACACAACCTGGGATTACTCCAAGTTTGAGGTTATGGGACATAAGTGGGTTGACGTTTCCGATGCAGGCTATGGCGTAAGTTTACTTAACGACTGCAAGTACGGATACTACGCAGAGGGAAGCGACATAGGTCTTACACTTCTTAAGGCGCCCAGCTTCCCGGATCCCAAGGCGGATATCGGCGAGCATAAGTTTACCTATTCAATCTATCCCCACGAAGGATCCTTCCGTGAGGGCGGAACAATCGAGGAAGCATATAAGCTTAATAATCCTCTTCTCTTTGTTGAAACCAAGGCTCATACGGGCGAAATGGGAGATGAATATTCCATCGTTTCCTCTGATAAGAAGAATGTAATTGTTGAAACCGTAAAGAAGGCAGAAGATTCGGATGATTTAATCGTAAGACTTTATGACGCCTACAATATGGATACCAAAGCAAACATTACCTTCGGCTTTGACATAAAGGAAGCATATATTGCAGACCTTATGGAAAACGAAGAGACAAAGCTTGAAGTTTCGGGCAGAAGCGTTAAGGTTCCCGTTTCAAACTTTGAAATCGTAACCTTGAAAATAAAGAGATAAATTGAAGAAAAAAGGCGGAAAGCGTAGAGTTTTCCGTCTTTTTTTGTTTTTATGTAAAAGTCTTGTCAAAGTCCGACAAAGAAAGTCAAAGGAAATAAAAGGCGGCGGAAGAATTTGGTAAGTGCAATACAAAAGAAAGGATGATTTATTTGAAGGATACTTACACGGAAACAAAGGGAGCACTGATAGTCCACCTTACGGGAGAATTGGATCAGCACAGTGCGGTAAATTTAAGGATTAATCTGGACAAAAAGATAATGGACGGGGCAAATAACCTGATTTTCGATTTGTCAAAACTGGATTTTATGGACAGCTCCGGTATCGGGATAATTATCGGGCGCTATAAAAATGTTACGGCACTTGGCGGGACGGCGTCGGTGGCGGGAGCGAAGGCCTGTGTGGAAAAAATCCTCCGTATGGCGTCGATAGACAAGATAATTCCAATTTATAAATGTGTGGAGGATGCAATACTTATGATGAGAGGTGAAGAAATTGGATAATTTTATGAGGCTTGATTTTTTGAGTAAAACAGCAAATGAGGGATTTGCGCGAATGGCGGTTTCTGCATTTGTTTCACAGCTTGACCCCACAATTGATGCGGTGGCGGAAATAAAGACAGCTGTGTCCGAGGCAGTTACAAACGCCATTGTTCACGGCTATGAAGGCGTAACAGGCTATGTGACACTTACCTGCGGCTGGAAAGAAAGACTTATAACTGTAACGGTCGAGGATAAGGGCAGGGGAATTTCTGATATTGCAATGGCAAGAACGCCGCTTTTTACAACTAAGCCTGAGCACGAGAGAAGTGGCATGGGCTTTACCGTAATGGAAAACTTTATGGATTCCGTTGAGGTTTACTCAAAGCCTATGGAAGGCACAAAGGTGGTTATGGTTAAGAAACTATGACGGAAAATGAAAGACTCTTAAGACTTATAAGCGAGGGAGATGTTGATGCCAGAGACAAGCTTATCTGCAACAATATGGGGCTTGTACATAGTATAGCTTTAAGGTTTACCGGAAGAGGTTATGATTTTGAGGATTTGTGTCAGATTGGTGCATTAGGGCTTATCAAGGCGGTGGATCGTTTTTCGGAAGGATACGGAGTTCAGTTTTCAACTTATGCGGTGCCTCTTATTATGGGCGAAATAAGAAAGTTTTTGAGGGACGACGGTCCTGTCAAGGTAAGTCGCGGGCTTAAGGAACTCTCTGCCCGTGCCATGGCGGAAAAGGCAAAAATGGAAGCGGAAAACGAAAAAAGTCCCACAATAAGTGAACTTTCGACTAGGCTTTCTGTGGAGGAGGACAGACTGATTCTTGCACTTGAAGCCTCCGTGGGTGTTAAAAGTATATATGAAGAAACAGATCCTGAAAGCGGAGAGATGCTTCTTGACAAGCTCTCTGACAAAGGCTCTCCGGAGGAGGAAATGCTGCTTAGGATGGCGATAAAGGAGGGCTTATCCTCCCTTTCTAAAAAGGAGCGGAGCATTATCCTTATGCGTTATTTCAGAAACATGACGCAAAGTCAGATAGCTTCTTTTATAGGGATAAGCCAGGTGCAGGTTTCCCGCATTGAGAAAAAGGCAAAAGAAAAGCTTGAAATTTTTATGAATCAGTGAAAAAATCGTCTGCTTTGCAGACGATTTTTTTCATATATTCTATTGAAAAGCTTTATTTGTTGTGATATAATATGATAAAATAGCTGTAAGTATTTTTATATGGTGATTTATATGAAGTTTATTTCAAAAAGCGAAGCGGAAACAGAACGCTTTGCTGAAGAACTGGCAAAAAAATATCAGGATAGCCCCACATTTCTTCTTTTTGGAAATTTAGGTGCGGGAAAAACCGCTTTTACAAGGGGACTTGCAAGAGGGTACGGCTCTGCTGTGCGCGTATCAAGCCCCACATTTACACTGGTTCACGAATATTCCGGAGATAAAAAGGTATACCACTTTGACCTTTACAGGATTGAAAGCGAAGAAGAACTTTTCGACATTGGCTTTGAAGAATACTTTTCGGAAAACACAGTAAGGGTAATTGAATGGCCCGATGCTTTCCTTGAGCTGATGCCGGAAGACTCAATCGAGATACATATAACCTACGGGGAAGATGACACTACCCGTGTAATAGAGGTGAAGGATAATTGAATATACTTGCAATAGAATCCTCCGCCGTTGCGGCAAGCGCCGCGGTGATGGCTGACGGGGTATTAAAATCTGAGGAGTTTTCGCAAAACGGGCTTACACATTCCGTTACGCTTCTTCCTATGGCTGAAAGCGCCCTTAAAAAAGCAGGACTTAAAATTTCGGATATTGACCTTTTTGCGGTAACGGAAGGCCCCGGCTCTTTTTCGGGACTCCGTATCGGGGTTACAGTGGCAAAAACCCTTGCCTACGGATGCGGGAAAAATGTATTAGGTATTTCAACCTTAAAAGCTCTTGCGGGAAATCTCCCCTTTGCTGATAAAATAATCTGCCCCATAATGGATGCGAGGCGCAATCAGGTATATAATGCCATGTATAAATGGGAAAACGGCGAGCTTAGGGAAATTAGAGCGCCCCGTGCCATATCGGCAGAGGAGTTGGCTTCTGAAATAAATGAGCCTGTTATTTTTGTTGGCGACGGAGTTAAGCCGTTTTGTGAGTTTTTCAGTGAAAAACTGGGAGAACTTGCATTCTTCGCACCTCCCAATCTTTGCGCGGCAAAGGCATCAACGCTTTGTAATCTTGCACAAAATGAAGCAGGGGTAAATCCCGATGAGCTTAATCCCTGCTATTTAAGACTCTCTCAGGCGGAGAGGGAATATAACGAAAGAAATAACGGAAAGGATTGATTTCAATGTTAGCATTAGGTTGTGACCACGGAGGATATCAGCTCAAGGAGTTTTTGAAAAAACACCTTGAAAAGAAGGGAATAGAGGTTAAGGATTTCGGTACATACTCAGAGGACAGCGTTGATTATCCCATTTATGCCGAAAAGGTGGCAAAGGCTGTTCAGTCAGGTGAAGCTGAAGGCGGAATCCTTTGCTGCGGAACAGGAATCGGTATCTCTATCGCAGCAAACAAGTTTGACGGAATAAGATGCGCGCTTGTCCGTGATTCTTTTTCTGCAAGACTCACCAAGGAACATAATAATGCAAACATAATTGCTCTGGGCGGAAGAGTAACCGGAACAGAGCTGGCGGCAGATATTGTCGATTCATGGCTCTCCGCAGAATTCCAGGGAGGAAGACATCAGGGAAGAATAGACATAATTTCAAGTTTCGAGAAATAAAATAACGGAGGAAGAAAAAATGATTTGTCCTTTTTGCGGATATGAAGAAACTAAAGTTCTTGACACCCGTGATACAGACGAAAATACAACAGTAAGACGCAGAAGAGTGTGTCTTTCCTGCGACAGACGTTTTACCACCTATGAGAAGGTGGAACACGTTCCCGTAATGGTGGTTAAAAACGGCGGCAAGAGAGAGCTTTTCTCCCGGGAGAAAATTCTTACGGGAATCCTTCGCGCCTGCGACAAAACCGAGGTATCTGTAAAGGAAACTGAAAAGATTGCGGAAGATATCGAGGTGGAAATCTACAACTCCATGACCAGGGAAATTACATCAAGGCAAATTGGTGAACTGGTTATGGAAAAGCTTAAAGATATTAATGACATCGCTTATGTGCGCTTTGCTTCTGTATACAGAAGGTTCCAGGATGTAAGCTCGTTCATTGACGAGCTTGAAGCGCTTATTCGCAATAAACCCGGTATAAACGAATAAACCCTATAAGGAAGGATTGGTTGGATGAACATTCCTGAGATTTTCGGAAGCATGGTTTTCAATGATAAAGTTATGGAAGAAAAGCTTCCGAAGGACACATATAAAACTTTGAAAAAATCCATTGAAGAAGGAAAAGGGCTCACGCTGGATATTGCCAATATTGTGGCAAGCGCAATGAAGGACTGGGCAATTGAAAAGGGAGCAACGCACTATACCCACTGGTTTCAGCCATTAACAGGAGTAACTGCTGAAAAGCATGACAGTTTTATAACTCCTTCGGTTCCCGGAGAGATAATTATGGAGTTTTCGGGCAAGGAGCTTATAAAGGGCGAGCCTGATGCATCAAGCTTTCCCTCCGGCGGTATAAGAGCAACTTTCGAAGCCAGAGGCTATACGTCATGGGATCCTACATCCTATGCTTTTATAAAGGATAATACATTATGTATTCCCACCGCCTTTTATTCCTACGGTGGTGAAGCGCTTGATAAAAAGACTCCTCTTTTAAGATCGGTTGAGGAAATAAATAAACAGGCAATGAGAATTGTAAGACTTTTCGGAGACGCTACTGCGAAAAATGTGCGGGTAACGGTTGGCCCCGAGCAGGAATATTTCCTTATAGATAAAGAGCTCTATGAAAAGCGTAAAGACCTGATGTATACGGGTCGTACTCTGCTTGGTGCAAAGCCGCCTAAGGGACAGGAAATGGATGACCACTATTTCGGTGCCATAAAGCCCAGGGTTGCGGCGTTTATGAGGGAGCTTGACGAAGAACTCTGGAAGCTTGGTGTACTTGCCAAAACCGAGCATAATGAGGCAGCTCCTGCGCAGCACGAGCTTGCGCCGATCTATTCGGATGTAAACCTTGCGACAGACCATAACCAGATTACCATGGAGGTAATGAAAAAAACAGCTACAAAGCATAATCTGGTATGTCTTCTTCATGAAAAACCTTTCTTTGGTGTAAACGGTAGCGGTAAGCATAACAATTGGTCTATCTCTACTGATACGGGAGTTAATCTTTTGGAGCCCGGAAAATCACCTCAGGCAAATTACCGTTTCCTTTTAATACTTTCTGCGGTTATAAAGGCGGTTGACGAATATCAGGACCTTCTCCGTATTACCGTCGCAAGTGCAGGTAACGATCACCGTCTCGGTGCGGCGGAAGCACCTCCCGCCATAGTTTCAATGTTCTTGGGAGATCAGCTGCTCGGAATACTTCAATCCATCGAAAAACATGCTGAATACGGGGAAGAGGCGAAGGAAAATGTGGAGGTAGGAGTTCACGTTCTTCCCACATTCCAGAAGGATACAACTGACAGAAACAGAACCAGTCCCTTTGCCTTTACCGGTAATAAGTTTGAGTTCAGAATGCCGGGCTCATCATTCTCCGTTGCAGGGCCCA
>JAUNRD010000002.1:10044-25805 GCA_030535815.1 Clostridia bacterium | reverse complement strand
TCAAGCAATGCCTTAAAAATTTTATTAAGACTCATCCCTTCACTTATTATGCTGCCCAGAGAATGATATAACTCAAAGGGACTTTTTTCCGTTTTTTCAATATAATCTACGGTATAGGAAAACTTACCGCTGTTATAAATTCTGTCAAGGGCAAGATGCGCTTTTTTTATTTCGGCAATTTCAAAAGGCGTCAAACAGTCTGTTTTTATCACTTCATAAGGAGGCATACTTTCATATTCAATACCATATTTTTCGCATAGCTCTTCCATAGTTGTTCCTTTAAGCACTTTAAGAAATCCTACCTCCATTCTTTTTGCCTTTAAGGAATAAACCATATCGAAGGTATTTTTAAAGCTTTCAAAATTTTCTTTCGGAAGTCCTGCAATAATGTCAGTATGAACATTGACATTTCCGAATGATATTATCTTTTTAAGATTTGAAAACGCCTTTTCGTTGTCGGAAATTCGCCCGATTGCGGAAAGTGTTTCATTGTTAAGAGACTGTATTCCCGCCTCAAACTGAAACTTCCCTTTTTTTGCAGATTTTATTATTTCAAGCATTTCTTCCGTAAAAAGGTCAGGAGCAACCTCTAAATGAAAACAGGTTTCACCCGTTTCCTCCGCTAAAAAGCGAAGCATTCTTTCGCTTCTTTTTCCGTAGGCATTAAAGCTTCGGTCAACAAGCTTTATCAAAGGAAGGTTAAAGCTTGTCATATGTAAAAGCTCTGCTTTCACTTTTTCTTCATCATAAAGACACACATCTTCCCTGCCCGATATGCAGTATGCGCATTTATTAAAGCAACCTCGGCTTGTTTCATAGTAAAAAATTTTACCGGGATTTTCCGTAATGTCCCGCTCATTATAGCAAAACGGCAAATCCTTTAATACAGGAGCAATTCCGCTTCCTCCCACTTTATCATATATGCCGGGAAAAGCCGGCTTTTCATCCTTTTCGATTACAGACAAAAGATGCTCCAAGGCAAGCTCGCCTTCGCCCTTTATTACATAATCAATATAAGGGCAGTTTTTTATAAGTCCTTCAGCGTCTCCGCCTGCTTCCGGCCCGCCAAGAATAATCAGGGCGCCCGTTGCTTTTTTAAGCCTTTCGGCTACTGCCTTTATGCACTCGATATTCCATATGTAGGTTGAAAAGCAGTAGATATCTGCCTTTTCTTTCAGCAGCTCATTATATATAAAGTCACGGGGAGAATTTATGTTAAATTCCCGTACCCGGGCCTTATCGCCAAGATACTTTGAAAGCTTCAATACCGCAAGATTTTTATGAACATACGCCGAATTTACGGCACAAAGCACAGTTTTCATAGTTTCACCTTTTCTTTAGTTTATATAAATCACATTCGGAGCAAAAACCTCTTCAATAGCAGAAAGCATTTCTCCCTCCGGCGGATAGTGAATATAAATCCGCTCCGGTGCCAGACTGAGAAGCTTTTCAAGCATTCTGTCAGGCTTTATTAAATAAACCCCTTTTTCCAAGGTTATTTCTTTTCCGTTTTCGTCAAAAATAAAGCACCCGTAAATGTGAGCTTCCCTGATAACAGACTTTGTTTCTTTAAGCGCTTCCCTTAAAAGATTAGTCATTTCCTTATATTCCCGTTCAAGGAGCACCTCTTCCGCCGCCTTATATACAGCACCGTATAAAAGACTTATATATTTTTCTGTGCGGAAGGTGAGAAAACCTTCAAAATTCAGTTCATTTGTTTCTTTTATACAGTCTGACAAGCTTTTTATAAGCGCTTTTCTTCTTTCAAAAAGAGAAAATTCTTCGTCCTCTGTCATTTTTATAAATGCACGTTTAGCGATTTTATCTGAAAGTCCACTTTCATTTTCTGCTACAAATTTTGCTATATCATATATGGCAGAGGGCTCCTCAGATAAAATGAGATAGTCAGAAAGGGCATAAATTGCCTCTTTCTCATTTTTAACCGTACCGTCACTTTTTATTATATCTTTCAATGCATTTTTTGCGTCCTTTGGAAGATTGGTGATTTTTATTGCCAAGAAAAACTTCCTTTCTCAAGCCTGAAAAATGGCTATTACCGATCCCACGTCTGAAATTTTTCCTTCTCTTTCAATTGCTTTTACAGAATATTTTTCTAAAAAAGCATAAATTTTATCCGCATCACGGTGAGTTTTCAAGCTTCCGTTTATAAACAGCTTATCCTTACCTATCATTCCCGTGCTTCCTCCGAAAAATCCGTATTCATAAGGAGGAAGAGAAATATCTCCCTTTCCTATCAAAAGCACATCCATATAATCAGAAAGCTTTTTATAAATTCCCGCATCTTCGGTGATTACCGCATTTTCCCTGATGGGGCATATATTGCATTTCGCATAGCCCTGGGATACATTTATAAAGGTAAATTCTTCCTTTAATACCGAAAGCAGATAAGGGTCCGTTATTTTTTCGTTTGCCACGGCAAATTTTCCAAAAACCGCCGCACAGTATGCCGCATCATGCGGATAGGGGCTTTTAACTTCCGTAAGCCCTTCTTTTATATCGGCATCTTTTATTCTTTCTTTATAATATTCCCCGGTGCCCAAAGCTGTTACAAATCTTTGCCCGCCAAGATGGCAGATTGTAAGATCGGCGTGATGCCTTATCCCTTCGGCAAGCTTTTCCGGCAAAAAGGGCTTTACGGCGCCATCTAGCTCTGCCGACGTTATAAAAACATTTGCATCCTTATCCGGAAACAAAGCCTTTTTTAAAAATCCCGTCACCGTAAACCCCTCCTTTATTATATAAGATGTTGGTATTTTTCCTTAAATTCTCCTGCCATATAGAGTGAGCCTGCAATTACGAAAGCACCGCTTTCATCGATTTTGGATGCAGCATCCTTTAATTCCATGCTTGTTACATCATTACAGTATTTTTTCATGACCTCGGCAAGTTCTTCTTTCGGAAGCGCTCTTGCACCCGGCACATCAACGGTTATTATTCTGTCAAATTCGCATCCGATTAAAGATGCACACTTTTCATAGTCTTTATCCCGGAGCATTCCTATTATCAGCGTTTTTTTGTAGCCTTTAAGGAATTTTTTCACATTTTCCTTAAGATGCCCCATAGCCGACGGATTGTGCGCCCCGTCAAGAATTACGGGGGGATTTTCCCTTATTACTTCCATTCTGGCAGGATGTGTGACATTTTTAAGACCTTTTCTTATATCCTCATCAAAAAGCCCTATCACCTTTGCAACAGCGATTGCAATTGATACGTTTTCAAGCTGATGGATTCCCGTAAGTGACAAAAACAGGCTTTCCATATTTGCATAGTCAAATGTAAGTCCCGATAGGGTTTCATCCTTAAGATGCGGCTTTTTTGCAATGATTAAGTTTTCTGCCGTTTTTTCTATGACGGAAAGTGCTTCGGGATTCTGATATGCGCTTGTAACGGTGATGGCACCTTTTTTTATTATTCCGCACTTTTCACCTGCAATTTCCGCTATCGTGCTGCCTAATCTGTCCGTATGGTCAAGACTTATAGATGTAATTACCGTAACAAGGGGATTTTCTATTATGTTTGTGGCATCAAGCCTTCCGCCCATACCAACCTCAAGCACCACTATATCTGCCTTTTTCATTTTGTAGTACAAAAAGGCGATGGCTGTTACTATTTCAAATTCGGTGGGGTGGGAAAGGCCGTCCTTTTCCATTTTTTCGCAGGCTTCTTTTACCTTTTCGGTGCAAAGCGCAAGGTCTGAATCCGAAATTTCCTTTCCGTTAAGGCGGATTCTTTCGTTGAAGTTTACAAGGGCGGGCGAAGTATAAAGCCCCGTATTATAGCCCGCACTTATAAGCATTTCCGAAAGCATGGAGCATACCGAGCCTTTGCCGTTTGTGCCTGCAACGTGAATGAATTTCATTCCCTTTTGAGGATTATCAAGGAATCCCATAAGATTTTTTATTGAATCCAGTCCTAAAACGGAGCCGAATTTAAGAGTGCCGTGAATGAAAGAAAGTGCTTCGTTTTTATTCATTTTAATCTTCCCTTCAAAAATCGGGCTTTCAAAAGAAAGCCCGATTTTTATTACTGATATTTCTTTATGCTCTCTTCAACGTCGGAAAGCATCTTCTTAAAGCTTTCGCCCTTTGCTCTTTCCTTTTCAACCAAAGCGGCGGGAGCCTTTGCAATATAGCCCTGATTTGAAAGAAGCTTTTCGACACGGGCAATTTCGGAAAGAAGTCTTTCCTTTTCGCCGTTTAAGCGTTCGAGTTCCTTTTCTCTGTCAACAAGCTCGTCAAGAGGAATGATAATTTTAGCACCCTCTGTTACCTGGCTTACTGTGTTACCGGTTATTCCCTCTTCGCTATTTAAATACTCAACCTCAGATGCGGATGCAAGCTTTTCAAAGAAAGCCTGTCCCTTTCTGAAAGGTACATCGTTTTCTGAAACTATGATGAGCTTTGCCTTCTTTGAAGGAGGAACGTTCATTTCAGTACGAAGGTTTCTTGCAGCACGAATTGCACCAATAACAAGCTCGGTCTCCGCAAAGTCTTCGCTGAAGGTGAGCTTATCGGAATATTCGGGCCATTTAGATACCATAATGCTTTCATCCTCACCGTAAAGCGCGGTGTAAATTTCTTCTGTTACGAAGGGCATAACGGGATGTAAAAGCTTTAATGCATTAATCAATACATAAGCAAGTGTTCTCTGTGCGGCAAGCTTTGTGGGATTATCCTTATTGTAAAGTCTGGGCTTTACAAGCTCAATATACCAGTCGCAGTACCAGTCCCATACAAAGCTGTAAATTGCGGAAATCGCAATACCGATATCAAACTTTTCAAGGCTTCTTGTAACTTCGCCGATAAGAGTGTTAAGACGGCTTACGATCCACTTATCCTCTGCGCAAAGTTCATCTTCGGAAGGAAGAGTGTAGTCATCTGTTTCAAGATTCATAAGTACGAAACGGGCAGCGTTCCACAGCTTGTTTGCAAAGTTACGGCTTGCCTCAACTCCGGGAGCGCCTACAATCTTGTTTACCTCAGGATTGGGATTTTTGCCCTTTTCAACAGGAGGATCATAGGTTACGGGGAATCTCATATCGTTACCGGGTGCAACGCCTGTTACAAGAGTAAATCTTAATGCGTCCGCGCCGTACATATCAATAATCTGAAGGGGGTCAACGCCGTTTCCTTTTGATTTTGACATTTTTTCGCCGTTACCATCACGAACAAGGCCGTGGATAAATACGTGCTTAAAGGGTGCTTTTCCCGTATGCTCGCAAGCGGAGAATATCATTCTGGATACCCAGAAGAAAATAATGTCATAGCCTGTTACCAAAGTGCTTGTGGGGTAGAAATAATCAAGATCCTTTGTCTTTTCGGGCCATCCTAATGTTGAGAAGGGCCAGAGTGCAGAAGAGAACCAGGTATCAAGAACGTCCTCTTCCTGACGTACGGGCTTTCCGCACTTGGGACATACCGTGATGTCTTCTTTAGATACTGTCATCTCGCCGCAGGAATCGCAATAGAATGCGGGAATTCTGTGTCCCCACCAGAGCTGACGTGAAATACACCAGTCGTATACGTTTTCCATCCAGTTCATATATGTCTTTGAAAAACGGTCGGGAACAAATTCTGTTTCCTTGCTGTCTACAGCTTTGATAGCAGCTTCCGCAAGGGGCTGCATCTTAACAAACCACTGATCGGATACGATGGGCTCGATCGTTGTTCCGCAGCGGTAGCACTGACCTACGTTATGAGAATGCTCTTCTGTCTTAACAAGAAGTCCCATATCTGTAAGGTCTTTTATCATAGCCTTACGGCATTCATAGCGATCCATTCCCTCATATTTTCCTGCATATGAGTTCATTGTGGCATCGTCGTTCATAACCTTTATGATTTCAAGGTCGTGACGTTTTCCTACTTCAAAGTCGTTGGGGTCGTGAGCAGGCGTAATCTTAACACAGCCTGTTCCAAACTCCTTATCAACATATTCATCCGCAATAACGGGAATTTCTCTGTCGGTAAGAGGAAGAAGAAGCGTCTTTCCTACTATATCCTTATATCTTTCATCCTCGGGATTTACTGCAACTGCTGTATCTCCGAAAAGGGTTTCAGGTCTTGTTGTTGCGATAACAACATAGTCGTCGGTTCCCTTAATCTGATACTTTATGTGCCAGAAATTACCTGCGTGCTCAGCGTGCTCAACCTCTTCGTTTGAAAGGGCTGTGATACAGTTGGGGCACCAGTTGATGATTCTGGGGCCTCTGTATATAAGTCCCTTGTTATAAAGGTTTACAAAAACCTCTCTTACTGCCTTGGAGCAGCCTTCATCCATTGTGAAGCGTTCTCTGTCCCAGTCGCAGGAGCATCCGATTTTCTTAAGCTGGCTTATAATACGGCTTCCGTATTTTTCCTTCCAGTCCCATTCTCTCTCAAGGAATTTTTCTCTTCCGAGATCATATCTTGTAAGGCCTTCCTTTGTACGAAGCTCCGCCTCAACCTTTATCTGTGTTGCAATACCCGCATGGTCTGTTCCGGGAACCCAGAGAGCAGAATAGCCCTGCATTCTCTTGAAGCGGATAAGTATATCCTGAAGTGTTTCGTCAAAAGCGTGACCCATATGAAGCTGACCTGTTACGTTGGGAGGAGGAATAACTATTGTATAAGGCTTTTTATCAGGGTCTGCTTCTGCGTGGAAATAGCCTCTTTCCTCCCATCTTTTATAAAGCTTTTCCTCGGACTTGGCCGGGTTATAATTCTTTTCAAGTTCTATCATTTCCTTATGTCCTTTCTACACGAACAGGATAAAAAGTGCAATCAAAACCACTATATATCCTGTTATTTTTACATTAAGTATTTTTTCATCAGTTACCTTTTCCTTAAAAATAAGGGGTGCAATTTTCCCCGCACCATAGCAGACGACACCGCCTATTAAAAAGAGAACGGTTGATATTATACGCTCTGTCATTGCTCGCTCCTCTTTATGCTTTCTCGCATAAGCTCCTCAAGAGAATCCGGAACAAAGTCGGCTGATGCATCTCTTTTTTCCTCTTCTTCGGGGAAAACGATTTCCGTCTGTTCGGGTTCTTCACTATAAATTTCTTTAATTTCTTCTACAGGAATCTCTTCTGTTTTCTCATCAGTTTCTTCTTTTGTTACTGTTTCAAAAGGAAATACAAAGTCTTTCTTTTCTTCCGTTTCTTTCCTGTAAGATTCCGCTTCAGTCTCATAGGAGTATGCATCTTCATCGTGAGCAGGTTCTTCTTTATAGCTTACATGTTCTTCTTCCCCGGTGCTTTTTGCTTCCTCGTAAGCTTCTTCATCTTCTTTTTCATCTTCGGGTTCGTCATCCGCGTCGTCAAACTTTCTACCCTTTTTAGGAACAAGAATCATCATAATTCCCATAATAACAAGGACACCGATTATGCCGATTATAAACCACTTTGTAAGAGTGTCCATAAACCTCGACTGCTTAGCTTCCGCATCCATTGATGCTTCCGCTTCTGCCTCAGTAAGGGCCTGTTCTGTTACATTGAGAGCTTCATTTGCTGCAGCAAGATTTTCTTCCAGTTCAGCAATCTTGGTTTTAAGTGTTTCATTCTCAGCAGTAAGAGTTTCAAGCTGGGTTTTAAGTTCTCCGTTTTCCGCTGTAAGAGTATTGGTTGCCTCTATATCTGCCTTGACCCCGGAAAAAGATTCATTTTCTTCTCTGAGCGCTTTATTTTCCTCCAGAAGTTTAATTCTCTTGGAGGCATCCGATCCATAACCTGTAGCAAAACCAGCCGCACCTGCAAGTATAGCTATGACAATTGCGGCAATAAACAGCATAAAAACTTTTTGTCTTCTTGAACGAACAGACATTTTAAGTTCCTCTCCTTCCAATTATAAACAAATATTTACATATAATAATAGATTATATCACACTAATTTACAAAAATCAAGGTTATTACTTGACAAATCTTCTTATTTTGTTAAAATAATATTATTGGTAATTAACATACCAAAAGATTATGCGATTGCCGCAATCCGGCGGCAAAAGTGAAAGGAATGTATTTATTATGATGAAAAATGAACAGAAAACCATGGAAAAGGTTGTTGCTCTCTGCAAGGGCAGAGGATTTGTATATTCCGGTTCCGAAATATACGGCGGTCTTTCCAACACCTGGGATTACGGTCCTTTAGGCGTTGAACTTAAGAACAACGTTAAAAGAGCATGGTGGAAAAAATTCGTGCAGGAGTCAAAGTACAATGTGGGTCTTGACGCCGCAATACTTATGAATCCCCAGGTTTGGGTTGCATCCGGTCACGTTGGCGGTTTCTCCGACCCCCTCATGGACTGTAAGGAATGTAAGTCCCGTTTCAGAGCAGATAAGTTAATTGAAGACTTCTGCCACGAAAAGGGTGAATCTATAGTAGTTGACGGATGGAGCAACGAAAAAATGCTTGAATTTATCCGCGATAACAACATTGCCTGCCCCGACTGCGGAGCACACAACTTCACAGATATCCGTAAGTTCAATCTTATGTTCAAGACCTTCCAGGGCGTAACAGAAGATGCCAAAAACGAAATTTATCTTCGTCCCGAAACAGCACAGGGTATTTTCGTAAACTTCAAGAACGTACAGAGAACCACAAGACGTAAGGTACCCTTCGGTATCGCACAGATTGGTAAGTCCTTCCGTAACGAAATCACTCCCGGTAACTTTACTTTCCGTACCAGAGAGTTTGAGCAGATGGAGCTTGAGTTCTTCTGCGCACCCGGAACAGACCTTGACTGGTTCCACTACTGGAAAGATTACTGCAAGAACTGGCTCTTCTCTCTCGGTATGCGCGAAGACAGCTTAAAGTTCCGCGATCACAGCCCCGAAGAGCTTTCTCACTATTCCAAGGCTACAACAGACATCGAGTTTATGTTCCCCTTCGGCTGGGGTGAGCTTTGGGGTATTGCTGACAGAACAGATTTTGACTTAACACAGCACACCAATCACTCCGGCGAAGAGCTTACTTATATGGATCCTATGACAAACGAAAAGTACACACCCTACGTTGTTGAGCCCTCCTTAGGTGCTGACCGTGTAGTTCTCGCATTTTTGGTTGAAGCTTATGACGAAGAGGAAATTGCAGAGGGCGATGTAAGAACAGTTCTTCACTTCCACCCCGCTCTTGCTCCCATCAAGGCAGCAGTTTTACCCCTTTCAAAGAAGCTCGGCGAAAAAGCTGAAGAAGTATATTCCGAACTTTCCAAATACTTTATGTGCGAATATGACGAAGCAGGTTCTATCGGTAAGCGTTACAGAAGACAGGACGAAATCGGCACTCCCTTCTGCATCACAGTTGACTTCCAGACAGTTGGTGACGAAAACACTCCCGCAGATAACTGCGTAACACTTCGTGACCGCGACACAATGGAGCAGATCCGCATTCCCATTGATCAGGTTAAGTCCTATATTGAAGAGAGACTTGCATTTTAATTAATTTCATAAAGGGTTTGTGGTTTCACAAACCCTTTTCTTACAAAGGTGATTATATGAAAAAAGTTTTTATTACCGGTGCGTCAGGCGGAATAGGTCGGGCAATAACCGAGAAATTTTACAATAACGGCTATCTTGTATATGCGGGATATTTTTCTTCCGCGGATGAAATTTCCGCCATGAAAGATAAAATGCCCGGCATAACTCCCGTAAAGGTGGATGTATCCTCTTCTGCTTCCGTAAAAGAGGCGTTTTCAAAAATCAATGGCTGCGACATCCTTATAAACAATGCGGGGATTGCAAAGAGCAATTTAGCTATGGATGTTTCCGATGAAGAGTTTGACCGCATTATGAAAATTGATTTATACGGCACATTCTATGCCTGCCGTGAAGCCCTTTCTTATATGGTTAAAAACCACTCGGGGACAATCGTAAATATCTCTTCCATCTGGGGAATTACCGGTGCATCCATGGAAAGCGTATACTCTGCCGCAAAGGCAGGGGTGATTGGCTTAACCAAGGCGCTCGCCAAGGAATACGGCCCCTCAAATATCCGCGTAAACGCCGTTGCTCCCGGCTTTATTGAAACCAAAATGAACAGTGCTTTAACCGCGGAGGATAAAGAAGCTTTCTTTTCCGAAACTCCCCTGATGCGTGGCGGCACACCCCTTGAGGTTGCGGATAGCGTATATTTCCTTGCCACGGAAAGCTCTTCTTTCATAACCGGGCAGATTCTGACGGTTGACGGCGGAAGTGCCATATAATTACTTTTATACCAGATATTTTGCATTGAAAAGTCACGTTCCTTTTGTTATTATGGGTTCGTGGCTTTTTTATGTCATAAAACATACGAAAGGAGGGAAAAAAGTGAAATTTTTATACATTTTTCTATTTTTTGTTTTTTTCGCACTTATTCCCTCGGGGCAAAGTGCAAAAGCAGAAAGCATGATGATTGACATCGAGGTTAACGGCACGAAAATTTACACCGATTCCGATCCCTTTATAAAAAACGGAAGCGTGTATATACCCATTCGTGCGGTAAGTGAAGCTTTAGGCTTATCCTGTTTTTGGGATTCAGATGCCCGCTTTGCATTGGTGGAGGATGATTATTCCAGCTTAAGATTTTTACCTGACAGTAATCTCTGTTTTGTGGACGGTAAAAAGAAGGTGGTAAAGAGCTTTATCGAGGACGGAAGAATTTTTGTTCCCGTGCGCTTTGTTTCGGAAAATTATGATTCAGATGTTTCCTGGGATGAAAAATATTACCGCGTTTTAATTGAAAAAGACGGCATCAAGATCCCCTCCCACCTTAAGGACAAAACCTACAATCAGGACGAGGTTTACTGGCTTTCAAAGATAATTCACGCCGAGGCGGAAGGCGAAAGTGAAAAGGGACTGATTGCCGTTGGTAATGTGGTACTTAACCGCGTAGCATCAAAGCATTTCCCGAATACCATTTACGGCGTAATTTTTGACAAAAAAGGCGGGGTGCAGTTTGAGCCTGTTATGAACGGAAGCATTTATAAAACACCTTCTTACAAAAGTATTTCCGCCGCAAAGAAAGCTCTTTCAGGGGTAAATACTGCGGGAAAGAGCCTATATTTCTTAAATCCCCGCATAGCGCAAAGTTCCTGGATTGTAAAGAACAGAACATTTTATAAGACTATAGGTAACCATGATTTTTATATATAAATTTTTCAACAAAGAAAAATTTATATATGCACTACCGAAGCGTTGAAGCGGAGGTTGTGCCAATGAAAAATGCAAATATGCATTTTTTCGCCCTCCGATTTCTATATACGAATCGCTTATTTTATAAATTTTTCAACAAAGAAAAATTTATATATGCACATAGAAAAATCCTTGAGCTGATGCTCAAGGATTTTTTGTTATTCCGCTATTCCGACATAGCCGGTTTCTTCAATTATTTTCTGTCCCTCGCCGGATAAAATCCAGCTAAGAAGCTTATCAACATTTTCGTTTTCCTGCTCCTCATAGGTCACCGCATAAATGGGTGTAACTATGGGGTATGTTCCGTTTTTGATGTTTTCTTCAGTTGGGGCAGCGCCGTCAACGGCAATCATTTTTATATCGGGATTTTTAATAATTCCTTCAACATAGTATCTGAAGGAAAAGCCGATGGAGCCCGACTTGCTTCTGTAATCGGCAACCTCTTCGATAATTCCTGCCATAAAATCGTTTCTGAGCTCTGTAGGAGGCTCCATTATGGGCGTATCACCCATAAAGCGCTTTAACATACTCTGGCTTCCGCTTCCTTCGTTTCTCTGGTATGCAAAAATTTCTTCGTTCTTCCCGCCGACTTCCTTCCAGTTTGTGATTCTTCCCGAATAAATTCCTTTAATTTCTTCCGCTGTCAGGCTTTCAATGGGATTATCCTTATGCACAAAGAAGACAAAGGCTTCGCTTCCTATAGGCGTATACTTAAAGGTTGTGCCCTGCTCATTTGCATAGGCCTTCTGCTCCTCAGACGGATATACCCCTATGAAAATATCAGTTTGTTTCTCAGCTAAAAGTCTGTAGCCAACCGGAGTATTGTTATATTCAAAGGTGCCATAGTCAAGCTCCGTTGTTTCGGGGTATGTTGCATTTACAAAAGCCGAGTATACGGGGAAAAGCGCCGCCGCTCCGTCTATTTTCGGAGGGTTTTCTGTAAATTGCAAAGTTTCGCTTCTGTACTTTACGATTTTCGAATCTTCCTTAAAGGGCAGATACTCGTGCACATTAATATTGGGCGATGTATTTACCGTAATTTTTTCATCGTACTTTATCATACCGTAGTTTACACCGAGTAAGATGGCGTAAATTATGGCGAAAATGAGCCATATAATTATAAACTTTTTCCTTTTCTTAAGCCATATCAAAGGGAAAAGCAGTGTCGGCAAAACGAATGCGGAAATAAACGCTATATTGGAATTTATACCTTCAAAGGAAAGTATTATCGAAGATAAAATCCCCGCGTAAAAGCATAAAAACGCCGAAACTATCGACAAAGCCATTTTAAGCATTAAAATAAGTACTTCTTTATTCCCTGCTTTTTCCAGAGTGTTTCGCTTAAACCAAAGGAAAATCCCAAGTCCCAGATAAAAAAGAATGAGTACTATTCCGAGAGGAATTTCTATATCCATAACCTGCCCGGATTCCTTAAGCCCCATAAAAATCATATGAATGGCAGGCATCATTCCGAAGGCTGCTCCCCAGAAAAAGCCCTTATGAATGAAAAACGCCGATGCCCAGAAGCACAAAAGCCACAAAAGAATCGGGGTAAATAGAACAATGCTTCCGCCCATACTCATAATTATATAGTACAGCGAAAACAGCATAGCGGGAATGTAGCCTATATATTTTCTCAAAACAAACGCCTCCCTTTTCTTTTCTGATTTTATTTTATCATAAGAAAGGCTTCCCTTCAATAAAAAAATGGCTTTTCAGCCATTTTTATTTCCTGTATTCAAAAATTACGCTGCTTCTTTTATCCGGCAGGGTAATTTTCATTTCGGAGCTTCCCGTAAATTTTGTTCCGTCGTTTAAGTTTTCGAAAGTATAATCACCCTTTACACCTTTAAGAGTGATATTTGCCGTATCAAAGGGGGAATTTTCCCTTCTGAACGCCAGCACTATTCCGCTGTCTGAATCCTTATCGTGATACTGGAAAATTGCCCAGGAGGTATCATCAAACCTGACGGAGCCGTGGTTGTAAAAGTCCTTCGGGAAGTATTTTCTGATTCTTAAATACTCATCCGAAATCTTTTTTGCCCAGATAAAGTCCTCCTCAGTCATATCCTGGAAAATTGCATTGTAATATGCCCCGCCCCAGCTTGCGGAATAGGAGCTTCTTATAGCATAGTCATCGTTTTTGGTTTTTGAAGTACAGCCGTTATAGGGAATATAGCAGGAGATATTTGCGTTGTGTGCCTGAAGCACCTCTGAATTTTCGTTGAAGTTACACTGGTAGTCACTTCTGAAGAATGGGATTGACCGCTTTAAGGTTTCAATGTCAATCCTTCTTCCCCCCGATGCGCAGTTATCGATAATGAGTCCCGGGAATTCCGAAAGCAGATAATCCCACAGCTCATAAAGCTTTGTAATATGGGTGATTTCCGTAATTCCGCGCCTTCCCTCTTCGTCGTTGTTACTAAAGTAATCGGAAAGCGGCACGTTGGAGTCCTGACGGTAGCAGGAAAGCTTAAGCTCCCTTATGTAGTGACATATGGTTTCCTTTATGTAGCTGAATGCTTCTTCGTTTCCAAACTTGAGAACCTTATGCATTCCGCCATGACCGTCATCCATAAACCACTCGGGATGCTCTTTATAAATTTCAGTTCCCTTTACGGCACGCTCCGCCTCAATCCAGAGCATGAGATTCATATCTGCATTGCGGGCACATTCCGCCACATCGGAAAGCTTTCCCGGATGGACGTTTTCATTTACAAACCAGTCACCTGTTTTTGTGCCCCAGTCACCGCTGAAGGTGTCTGTGCAGTTAGTGCAGTTTCCGTACCAGCCCGCATCAATCCATATTTCTTCAAATCTGATGCCGTGGTCTTTAAGCTCTCCTATCCTCTTTTTCATCTCATCTGTCGGAAGCCCTCCCCAGAGCTCAAAAGCCATAAGACCGTCTCTTGCAGTCCTTCCTTCGTTTTTATGAGAAAAATGTTCCCTTATAAGGGCGCGGAACTTATTGTGTTTTTCATACGCATCATCATACTTCATTATAAGGACGGAAGAAGTCCTTATTTTCTCTCCCGGCTTTAAGTAAAACGCCGCATCGGAAAGTCCCGATTTCATCAGACATCCGCCCTCTGTCCGCTCAAAGCTTGCAGTCCATCCGCCGCTCCAGCCTATGGCGCATATATAGCCTTTTCCCTTTGCCGTAACGTCAAAAAAAGGCATAAAGGTGTCACTTGAACGGGCACCGAAATTCGCAAAGCTCTTTTTCCTCTGCCCCTTTTCAAGCCATTCGGGTGTAAACTCAAACTCCGATGCGCTTAAGGCGTCCTTTTTCCAGTAGTTGCTTCCGTCAACCATGCCCTTCATGCTGATTACGCAAAGGGCGCCGTCCTTCGGCATATAGCCGGGCTTGGTTTCTGAAGGAACGCTCAGAGGAAGAAGTATGTCCGCATCGTGAATTTCCGAAATTATGCGGGAGTTTTCCGATGAGGTGTTTTCAAAATAAAGCACCCATTCCGTTGCGTCAAATTCTTTATACTCTGTTGCCTTAAGCGTGACCTTCACGCCTTCAGGAAGACTGTACATAATCCCGTTGTCAGCTTTTTCCGCCTTCAGGCTATCAGATACTATCATTTCATTGCCGAATTTCAAACTGAAGCGTGGAATCATTTTTCGTCCTCCATCATCCTTATAAGATTATTTTTTGCCCATTCGGCATATTCTGCCCACTCTTTTTCGTTGATAAAAGCATCTTTATTTCCCGAAAGAATTTCTTTATATTTCGAAGGTGTATTGTTGTGCTGCATATGATTGCCGAGGAATATGTCTACCTTTTCTTCTTTAAGGCGATCCATAGCCGCCTTGAATTTGTCACGGCAATCGTATGAAAGACCGTATTTATCCAAAAACGCCTTGTTCATCGTATTGATACCCATTCCGCCGTGAAGACCTGCAATATATTCCTTATCCCCGTCATTTACATTGAATATATAGCTCATCGCGCCCTCTGTGTGACCGGGAGTTGCAACGGCACGGACACTTGTTTTTCCGAGAGTTATCACATCGCCGTCTGAAAGAAGGATATCAGGCTCAAAGAAAATCATTTCCATATCAAGCTCTTTTGCATAGGATAAATCCCTTTTGCCGTTTACATATTCCCTGTCCTCTTTACCTATTGCCGCCTTGGCGTCGGTAATTTTTTTAAGCGCCGCCGTCGCTCCTGCGTGGTCAATATGGCCATGGGTATGGAATATGTATTTCACATCCCTTATATCAAGTCCCAGCATATTCATATGATGAATGACAAGATACAAAGATTCCTGATAACCCGAATCGAACATAATAAGTCCTTCTCCGGTATCAACAATATGAGTGGATGCGCCTTCTGTGCCCACGAAATAAAGATTGCCCAAAATCTTGAAAGGTGCAAAATCACCTTTCCATGGTGTATGCTGAAGTGCCATAATCAAGCCTCCTCAAGATTGAGCCACAAAACCTCTTCTTTTGTAAGCTTAATTTCCATAGCCTTTATGTTGTCTTCTGCCTGCTTTTTGTCCCTGGGGCTTGAAAGAGCAAACACAGAAAAGTCCTGATTGTAAATCCATGCCATAGCAATCTGAGCCACAGTAAGATTTTTCTC
>JAUNRD010000002.1:0-10034 GCA_030535815.1 Clostridia bacterium | reverse complement strand
CATCCGCAAGAATTTCGCATCTTTTAAGACGCTCTATGTTGTTTTCAGAAAAATATCCTATTATGCCGGGTTCATCCATAACCTTTTTCGCATCTTCGGGAGCATCGCTTCTGAATGCGCCTGAGAAAAGACCTCTTGCAAGGCTTGAATATGCAAACACCGGCATATTGTTTTCTCTGTACCAGTTTCTTGCGCCCTTATTACAAGGACCTGATATTGTTATGCATCCGTCTCCGAAAGCAGCATCGCATCTCCAGGGATCAGCAACCTGCTCTGCAAGACCGAAGTTGGGACTTGATGAAGAAAAGCCTTTAAGATTATGCTTTGCCGCATATTCGTTTGCTTCTTCAATTCTCTCATGAGTCCAGTTTGAGCCGCCGAAAGTTTTGATTTTTCCTTCATCATACAAACGGTTCAATACATCAACAATCTCACTTACGGGTGTTTCTTTATTGTCCCTGTGAAGCATATAGATGTCTATACAGTCGGTTTTAAGTTTAACCAGCGAATCGTTGGCATCGGAGAGTATGTCGAAATCATTTACCCTCTGTCTGTATGCGTTGGGGTGTGCGCCCTTTGTAAGAACAACGCAGTTTTCTCTTATGCCACGTGCTTCCATCCAGCGGCCCAGTATCACTTCGCCGTAGTGTGCCGCACAGTCAAATGTATTTATGCCAAGAGAGTACATATCATCAAGAAGGCTGAAGGCTTCATCAATTTCCTTTTTGCCTGCACCGTCGGCCACCGCCGCAAAAAGTGCGGGAGTTGCCGTTCCGAAAACAAGCCTTGATATATCCTTTGAAAGACCGTCAATTTTTCCGTATAACATAATATTCTCCTTATCTCAAGCCAAAGGATTTTTCTACCCTTTCAACGCTTTCCATTGTTTCCTCGGCTATTTCAACAAAACCCTCGGAAATGCATTTTTCAAGCTTGCCCATTTCAATTTCTCCGGGATAGAAAATCTTTTCAACACCGGGAGCCTTTTTTGATTCTTTGATTTCATCAATCATATCGTCAACTCTCTTTTTATAGGATGCGGCGTCGCCCATCTTTTCTATATCAAGAGCCATAAAGAAATGGCCTACGTTTCCGCCCTCTTCGGGGTTTTCGTTCCAGGCGTGAACATTTTTAGTCATTGCAGCACCCGAAAGCGTAGCAGCGAGCGTTTCAACCATCATTGCCATACCGTAACCCTTATATCCTCCGAAGGGAAGGAGTGTTCCGCCCTTTTCATATTCCGAAGGATCGTTTGTGGGATTACCGTCCTTATCAATTATCCATCCGTCAGGCAACTTTTTGCCTTCCTTGTCCATCTGAACAACCTTTCTGTCAGATGTATAGCTCATTGCAATGTCATAAACAACCTTGCCGTATTTATCAGCAGGAAATGCATAGGAGAAGGGATTGTTTCCTATGGTGCGCTCTGCGCTTCCCGTTGCGGCAATTAAAACGTCGCCGTTGCTCATTGCCATACCTACCATATTGTTATCGGCACACATTGAGGTGTAGTATCCTGCCGCACCGAAGTGATGGCTTCCACGTACATTTACTATACCCACACCCGTAGCCTTTGCCTTTTCAATCGCAAGCTTCATTGCTTTATAGGAAATGACTATACCTAAATTGTCACATCCGTCAACTGATGCCCAGGACGGAGAATCGGTAACTATTTTATAGTTTCCGTCTGTCTTTATGCCGCCTGCCTTAATGCAGTTTACATATCTTTCAAGGCGCATAAATCCGTGGGTGAAAACCCCTCTCATTTCCGTTTCAAGAAGTACTTCTGTAATTATTTTTGCATCTTCAGTGTTAAGTCCCGCTTTTTCAAAAACAGCAACCGAACGCTTTTTAATGTCCTCAACCAAAACTCTCATATTTAACCTCTGCTTATTTAATATTTGCAAGTACTGCCATTTCCTCGTTATAGCCACGAAGGAAAAAGTCCTTATCCGTCGCTGTCCAGAGCACGTTACAGCCCATATCACGGTATTTCTGTGCAAGCACTTCATCGTCACAAAAAATTCCGCAGGACTTACCGTAAGAATTGCTGATGTCAAATATTTTTTGAATGGACTTAATCATAATATCGCTCTTTATGTCGCAGGGCGTTCCTACCATTACGGAAAGGTCGTAAGGGCCTATCATTACCGCGCTTATGTATTCACCGTACTCTTCCAGCATTTTGGGGAGAAGCTCAATTCCCTTGGGCGATTCAATCTGAGGCATTAAGAAACGGGTTTTCTTGAAATCTTCATACTTTTCTCCGAGACGCATCTGTCCGTGACCGCCCATACCCTTTCTTCCGTCAGGCGCAAACAAAAGAGCGTCAACAGCCGTTCTGAGCTGTTCCAGGCTTTCTGTTCTCGGAAGCATAATTCCGTCCGCTCCCATATCAATTGCCTTTGCAATCAAATGATATTCTGCATCCTGGGCACGAAGAAATACGGGAAGTCCCATAAGGCGGCAGACCTGAAACATTTCAATGGAGCTCTGAACGTCAAAAACGCCGTGTTCTCCGTCAAAAAGGATGAAATCAAGGTCGTCTCTGTTCATCTTTTCCAGAATAAAGGGGCAACGGAACATTGCCATTGTGGTGCCTATTACCTTTTCTCTGTTTTTAAGTTTTTCTGAAAGTCTTTCATACTTGTTCATTTTTATATCTCCTTTTAATTATATTCTATAGTTAATGCAATCGGTTGCATTTATGGGTAAAAAATATTTTCCAACATCGCCGATGAGGTATTTCCTCACCGGATTACTCAAACTGATGCATATTGCTTTTAAGCACCAGATCAATGTCGGTATAAATCATTTCGGGGCATTTTTCCTCGGTAATAAGATACTTGGAAAGATTTGTAAATGCACTTTCCATCTGAAGCGACACATTCTGATTTATCGCTGCAGAAATTATGCCTCTTTCAAGGTATTCCTTTATATTTTCGTGTATGTCAAAAGCAACAAGCGAAAAGTCAAGCCCTTCCTTTTCCATATATTCGCAAAGAGGACGTGAAAATCCCGATGTTATATAAACTCCGTCAATCTTTCCTTTGTACTTTTTCATTATTTCAGGAAGAATTTCTCTGAAATAGACCTCGCTGTCCATCATGGAAATGCTTTCCGTAAGAACAAGACCTCTTTCTTCACAGGCTTTTTCAAAAAAGCTTTCGGCAACAACATGCTGCGTATTTTTTTTATCTCCCGTAAAAAGCAAAATGTTTTTGCTTTCGCTTTTTTTAAGACAATTCTGCAAAAATTCCGCCGCAAGATTAGATGACGTTTCCTCAGAATGCTTTGATGCAAAAAGGCAGGGAACGTTTTCATTTGCCGCCTGCACCTGAACTACATTTTTATTTGCCTCGCAAAGCTTTTTAAGTGCCTTTGTATATTTGTCAAAGCTGAGTCCGGCAACGATTACACCGTCAAAATCCTTATATTTCATAAGCTCCGATTCATAGTCAAAGCTCTGCTCTTCTAAAGGGTTTCTCAAAGTTATGTCATAAGTGATTTTGTAGTCCTTAAGCTCTTCATAGGCTTTTTTGATTCCGATAAGCATTTTGTCCGAATTTACCTTGAATTTGCTTCGTATAAAAACGCCTATCTTTATAGGCTTCATAGAAAGACGGGAGGCAAAGCGGTTTGGCGAAAAGTTATATTTCTTTGCAGTTTCCAAAACCAGCTTTCGCTTTTCCTCATTTATCTTCCCTGCAGGATTAAAAGCACGGCTTACCATGGAAGGCGTCATATTAAGCTCTTTTGCAATGGTATAAATTGTAACTTCAGCCATACATTTTTCTCCTTTCTCAAAAGCCTTAGTGCAATCGGTTGCACTAATTATAACATAAGTTCCTTTCTTTGTCAATAAAAAGTCTCTGTCTTCTATATGAAAAAAGATGACAAGTAAGAAAAAGTATGCTATAATATGGGAAGAATTTAACGATAGGAGATTACTTATGGAAAAAATTTGGAGTGAAATGTATGACGCCGCAAAAGCCGTATTAAATGAGCGGAGGATTTCGGAATATGTCACCTGCGGAGAAGTATCCGCTGCAGTATGTTCAAAATCAGGAAAGATATATACAGGTGTTTGCATAGATACTTGTTCAACATTGGGCATTTGTGCAGAAAGAAATGCCATTTTTAATATGATTACCAACGGAGAACATGAAATTGACAAAGTTCTTTGTATTTTGCCCGACGGTTCTAACGGCGCTCCCTGCGGTGCTTGTCGGGAACTTATGGTTCAACTTATGGCAGGAAATTATTATGATGTAGAAATTATGCTTGATTACTCTGCCGGCAAAACCATAAAGCTCGGTGAAATTACTCCCGAATGGTGGATTAAATAAATTCCAATTCATTTAGTAAATACGCCTTGCTCAGTTTTATTTCCGTAGTGCATAAAAAACGACAGCACTCTTAATGAGTGCCGTCGTAAAAGCAATCTGTTTCCATTTCAAAACATTGGTTTCTATATATTCTGATATTTTAAGATAATCGTTTTCATTGCGTATTATATGGTCGTGAAATGACCGCTGAAAAAGATTTTCGCCACATTCTCTGTTAGAATACCTCTTTAACAGAGATATAAATTTTGAGATTTCATTATTGTAGGGTGCGGCGGTTTCCGACGCACCGCCAATAAAATCTGAAATATTTAAGATTAAATGAATATGATTCGGCATGATTACATAACTGTTAATTTTTATATGATTATATTTTTCATTCATTAAATTCAAGTGTTTTTCTATAACAGTGCCGCATTTTGTTAAATTCATTTTCGGGACGTCGAAATCGCCGTCCCCTACGATTTTACCAAATATACATTTCTTGTTTTTCGTGCATACCTTAACAAAATATGCTCCCGGCGTGCTTTAATCATACCCTTTTAACCTTGTCGGTTTACGATTTGATAAAGCCTCCATAACAAATCACAGGCTTCCAAGTCCTTTTGAAACTGCCTTATATGCCTCGTCGATTCTGTCTGAATCTATCGCCGCAAGGATTCTCATTTCTCCCCTGGAAATTAAATGAATGTCAATTCCCCTGTCGTAAAGTGCCTCAAAAATCTTCGCCGAAATGTCGGGGTTGTGGTAAAGCCCCACACCTGCAACGGAAAGAAGGGAAATATCTCTTTTTATTTCAAGCCTTCCCCCTATGTCGGAGGCCTTAAGAATCTCTTCAGTTTTTTCCGCATCGTATTCATCTATGACAAAGCCCACGTTTGCCTTGGTGCTTATGGCATTGACGCTCTGAAGAATTATTATTATATTTATCTCTTCCTTTGCAAGCTGAGAAAAAATCTTATAAGCCGTTCCGACTTTGTTTTCTATTCCCGTTAAATTAACCACGCTGCAACCGGTTATTTTTTCAACACGCTGTATGTTAAAGCCTTCCATTAAAATTCCCTCTTTCCTAAAATTATTTCTGCAACTTCCGATGGGCTGTCCGCCTTAAAATCCGGCTTACTTTCCTCTATCTCCTTTTTTGTTCCGTAGCCGTAGGTAACGGCAAGAGAATATGTCTTAAGAATGTGTGCACTTTCTATATCAAAGCAACGGTCCCCCACCATAACTGCCTTTTCCTTTGGGTTCATCTTTGAAAGTGCCTCTTTCAAAACGTCGGTTTTGTCGTGCTTTCCGCCCTTTAAGTCACTTCCCACCAGTACATCAAAATACTTTGTTAAATCAAAGTGATCAAGTATTTTCTTTGCATAAATTTCAGGCTTGCTTGTAGCAACGCCAAGGATACATCCCGCATCTTTAAGACTTTTAAGCATTTCAAAAACTCCGTCGTACACATCGTTTTCAAAAAGACCGATGGGCGCAAATCTTTCACGGTAAATGTCAACCGCGCGTTCTGCCTCCTCGCGGCTTAAGGAAAAAACCTCGGCATATTTTTCTGCCAGCGGTGGCCCCAAAAAGGTATCAAGCACTTCATCTGTCGGTACGGTAAGTCCCATTTTCCCACAGGAATATATTATGCAGTTTTTAATTCCCCTTGCAGAATCGGTCAAGGTTCCGTCAAGGTCAAAAAGAACATACTTAAACATAAAATTCCTCCAATAAATTTATTTTAGCAGATTTTCATTCACATTACAATAGTTTATTTAAGTTTTTGCTTTCTTTTCCCACTTGACAAATCAAAAAAAGCTGATATAATAATGTAGATACTATGAAGATGTGTAAGTAGTATGCGTGTGATTCTTCAAGAGAATGGGCGTCACCGGCTGAGAGCGCCTTAAGATAGCAGTATATGAATTTCAGCATTGGAGTGTTCTGCGAAAGCTTTGATTAAGCAGGGTGCATCATCCCACGCCATGGATGACGAAAGAGCGGAATAAGAGATTCTTCGGTTTCCGGCGTTTCACCAACGCCTTCACCTCAGAATGACAGAATTCCGAATCCGGGTGGTACCGCGGGCAAACGCTCGTCCCAGATAATGGGACGGGCTTTTTATATTTTAAGACATAATCAAAAGAAAATTTATATGAAAGGATTTTTAAATATGGCAGATAAAACAAATGAGTTAAAGCTTGCCTTTGCCGAAGCGCTTTCCAAAGTTAATACTATGGAAGAGCTTGAAAACTTACGTGTTGAATACACCGGCAAAAAGGGCTACATCACAGGCCTTATGCAGGAAATGAAAAACCTGTCACCCGAAGAAAAGAAGGTTTTCGGACAGACGGTTAACGTGCTTAAGGACGAGGTTAACGAAAAAATTACAGAAAAGAGAGAGGAACTTAAGAAAAAGGAGCTTGAGGCAGAGCTTGCCAGAATGCCCGAATTTGACATTTCAATGCCCCCCACACTTAAGAGAGGCTCATACCACCCCATCACACTTGTTCAGAGACAGTGTGAAGAGGTATTTAAGTCAATGGGCTTTGCCATTGAAGACTACAGCGAAATTGTAACAGACTATGAGTGCTTCGAGGCACTTAATATTCCCAAAGACCATCCCGCAAGAGATATGCAGGACACCTACTACCTTGAAAACGGTCAGCTGCTTAAGTCCCACACCTCTGCGGCACAGAACGCAATTTACAAAAAGTACAAGGACGCATTAATCAACGAGGGTAAGCCCATCAAGGCTATTTTCCCCGGAAGATGCTTCCGTAACGAAGCAACAGATGCCTGCCACGAAAACACCTTTTTCCAGATGGAAGGCGTTATGGTTGACAAAAACATCTCCATTTCAAACCTTATCTTCTTTATGAAGACCATGCTTTCAGAGGTTTTCCAGAAGGACATAAAGGTGCGCTTACGTCCCGGCTTCTTCCCCTTCGTGGAACCCGGATTTGAGCTTGACATAAGCTGTCTTATCTGCGGCGGCGAAGGCTGTCCCTCCTGTAAGCACAGCGGCTGGCTTGAGCTTTGCCCATGCGTTATGATTCACCCTGAGGTTTTGAAGGCAGGCGGAATTGAACCCGAGGAATACACAGGCTTTGCCTTCGGTCTTGGTCTTACCCGTCTTGCAATGATGAAATACGGCATTAAAGATATCCGTGACCTTAACTCAGGCTCACTCAAGAGTCTTTCTCAGTTCACGGACGACAAATAAGAAAGGAGCGGCAGATATGTTTTTATCAATGAACTGGATTTCCGATTTTGTTGACCTTACGGGCCTTGACAAAATGGATTTAATTGCAAAATTCTCTCTTGCCACAGCAGAGGTTGAAAATGACATTTTCCATAAGGGTGCAGACATTTCCGGCATCGTTTGTGCAGAAATAAAATCAGTTGAAAATCACCCCGAATCAAAGAAGCTTCACCTTTTAAAGGTTGATATTGGCGAGGATGAGCTTGTTGACGTTGTCTGCGGTGCTCCCAATGTAAGAGTTGGTCTTAAGACCGCTTTTGCAAAATTAGGTGCTCAGGTTGGCGACATCACAATCGCTCCCAGAAAGCTTGCAGGCTATACCTCCAACGGTATGTGCTGTTCCGAAAAAGAGCTCGGCTTAAGCGACAGTAACGACGGTATTATGGAAATTACCGACGATATCCCTTTAGGCACAGACCTTAAGTCCGTTTACGAAATCGAGGACATCATTTTCGAGGTTGACAATAAGTCACTTACAAACCGCCCCGACCTCTGGGGACACTACGGAATTGCCCGTGAATTTGCGGCAATCGCAAAGAGAGAATTAAAACCCCTTCCCGTGGCTGACCTTAAGGCTTATGAAAACCTTAAAAAGGTGGACTTAAAGATCGAAGACCCCTTATGTCAGAGATATTCCTGCCTTCAATTTGAGGGTATTTCAAGAAACGTAAGCCCCGTTAATATGAGAATCCGTCTTTACTACTGCGGAATGAGAGCAATCAACTTCCTTGCCGACCTTACAAACTATCTTATGCTTGAAATGGGTCAGCCCATGCACGCATTTGACTCCCGTAAGGTGGAAAAAATCAGAGTCAAGAGATTCTCATCTCCCTTCAAGTTCCAGACTCTTGACGGAATCGAACGTGACATTGACGAAAATACACTTATGATCTGTAACGGTGACACTCCCGTTGCAATCGCAGGTATTATGGGCGGACTTGATTCTGAAATCGTAGAAGACACAAAGACACTTACCTTGGAATCTGCCACATTTGATGCGGCATCCATCCGTAAGTCAACCGTTCGTCTTGCTCACAGAACAGATGCTTCCCAGCGCTACGAAAAGAGCTTAGACCCCGAAATGACAGTTACTGCAGTTGCAAGATTTGTAAAGCTTCTTACAGATATCGATAGCGAGGCAGTTGTTGTTTCCGCACTTACAGATGAATATATAACCAAGTATGACGAAATCAGCCTTTCCTTCAACAAGGCATTTGTTGACAAGTATACAGGTATTGACATTCCGGATAGCACAATCGTTGAAACACTTACGGCACTCGGCTTTGGCGTATCTGAAAAGGGCGGCGAATACTCTGTTACCGTTCCTTCCTGGAGAGCAACAAAGGACGTTACAATGAAGGCTGACATTATTGAAGAAATCACCCGTATCTACGGCTATGACAACTTTGATATCAACACCGCCGCAGTTCCCTTATATCCCGTAAGAGCCGCTGTTGAAAAGAGCGACGAGGACAGAATCAAGGATATATTGGTTAAGCGCTATTCAATGCACGAGCTTCATTCCTACATCTGGGCATACTACGATGAATATAGGGATTTAGGCATCGAAATCGAAAAGAATGTTGAGCTTATCAATGCAACAAACCCCAACATCAAGACAATAAGAAAATCCATCGTTCCCACACAGCTTTGCCAGGTTAAATCAAACGTGGGCTTCGACACCGATTTTTCCGTATTTGAAATCGGACGGGTTTTAGAAGGCTTCCGTGAGGACGGACTTTGCGACGAGCATAAGAAGCTTTGCATCACTCTTTATTCAAAAACCAAGGAGCTTGAAAATATCTACTTCGAGCTTCGTGATATCCTTTCTGTTATCGCAGATGACTTAAAGCACGAAAAGCTTTCATTCGCAAAGAAGGAAGCAACACATTCCTATCAGCACATAAAGAACCTGAATGCAATTTCTATGGGCGGTAAGGAAATCGGTGAAATCGGCATCGTAAATTCCGCAATCGCAAAGAAGATTGACAAAAAGGCTAACATTGTTTATGCAGAGATTGATATGGCGACCTTTGCATCCGTTAAGAATGCAAGCATCGCTTACAGAGAGAATTCAAGATTCCCCGAAATCGAAATCGACTTATCATTCATCACAGAAACCTACGCTCCCATCGCAAAGGCTATCGAAAATGCATCCTGCGCTCTTATCAAGGACGTAAGTGTTGTTGATACCTACGTTGATGAAAGCGGCAAATCCATCACCGTAAGACTTATCTTCTCACATCCCGAGAGAACCCTTACCAAGGAAGAGGTTATTGACATCGTTAAGGGCATCGTGGCAGAGCTCGGCGCAGAAGGCATAAACTTAAAGAACGACTTTGTGGTATGAGTTAAATAATAAAAAGGATTCAGTCCAAATTGATATGCACCCCAAAAGTTAGACACTTTTGGAGGTGCATATTTTTATGGGTAAA